>NZ_JAOTNT010000013.1:0-64621 GCF_025630755.1 Acutalibacter sp. LFL-21
AGATTCAGATTTACCCGGAACGCCAAGCCAATGGACAGTGGTTAAAATCCATCAAATTTAAGCTGCCGATTATCGAGGAAGACATGAGTATTAGTTTGGACAATGAAGAACAAGTCGAGTGCGTGGTGCGGCTGACCCGGAAGTGACCTACAGCCGCAGCCCCTTGATGTCCTTAATCCGGGAGAGGATGACGTTGCAGCTGCACTTCTCCAGGCCGGGCAGGGGGTCGATGACGCTGCGGAGCAGGTCCTCCATCTCCTGGTTGGTGGCGGCCACGGCGTGGACGTGGAGCTTGTGGCTGCCGGTTACCCGGTAGATTTGGGTGACGGTGGGGCAGGCCTCCAGCCGGGCCACAGCCTCCCCAAAGCCTACGGGGGAGAACTCCAGCTCAAAGTAGCAGGACACCGCCCCGCTGATTTTCTGGGGGTTGATGATGGTGGTGTACTCCTCGATGACGCCCCGCTGCTCCAGGGCCTGGATGCGGCTTTTCACCGCCACCCGGGAAAGGCCCACCTTTTCCCCAATGTCCGAGTAGGAGAGCCGGGCGTTCTCGATGAGCAGGGAGACAATCTGTTGGTCCAGGGCGTCCAAACCTTCTAAAAACATGGCGCTTCCTCCTTTGCGTGATAGCTCGATTATACAGGGTTTCTTTCTAAAAGTAAAGAGCAGATTGACTTTGGAAATTTGTTTTGCTATAATCCTTTCGTAATGTAACATTTAAATTACGAAAGGTTTGAGAAGCGGATGAATCGAGATTTGACCCGGGGCCCTGTCACCAAAGGGATGCTGCTGTTTGCCCTGCCCATGATTTTGGGCAACCTGCTCCAGCAGTTCTACAACGTGGCCGACACCCTGATTGTGGGGCAGTTTTTGGGGGCCACGGCCCTGGCGGCGGTGGGGTCCTCTTACACGCTGATGACCTTTCTCACCTCCATCCTGCTGGGGATGTGCATGGGCAGCGGGGCGGTGTTCTCCATCCGCTTTGGAGAGGGGGACCGGGCCCGGCTGAAAAACAGCCTGTCCCTCTCCTTTTTGATGATTGCCGGGTTCACCGTGGTGATGAACCTGGCGGTGTTCCTGCTCATCGACCCCATGATGGGGCTGCTGCAGGTGCCGGAAGAGGTCTATCCCCTGATGCGCTCTTACCTGTGGGTGATCTTCTGGGGCATTGGGGGCACTTTTCTGTACAACTACTTTGCCTGCCTGCTGCGGGCCATTGGCAACTCCGCCACGCCCCTGTTGTTTTTGGGTGTCAGCGCTGTGCTGAACATTGTGCTGGATTTGGTGTTTGTGGTGGTGGTGCCCTGGGGCGTGGCGGGGGCCGCCTTTGCCACCAGCCTTTCCCAGTGGGTGTCGGGGCTGGGGCTGCTGGTGTTTACGCTGGTTAAAATGCCCCAGCTGCGCCCCAGCCGACAGGACGTGCGCTGGAAAAAGGACCGGGTGCTGGAGATTGCCCGGTTCTCCCTTCTCACCTGCGTGCAGCAGTCGGTGATGAACTTTGGCATTTTGATGGTGCAGGGGCTGGTCAACTCCTTTGGCACCGTGGTGATGGCCGCCTTTGCCGCCGCGGTGAAGATCGACTCTTTCGCCTATATGCCCGTGCAGGACTTTGGCAACGCCTTTTCCACCTTTATCGCCCAGAATTACGGCGCCAAGCGGATGGACCGGGTGGGCCGGGGCATCAAAAGCGCGGCGGTCTCCTCGGTGGTGTTCGCCCTTCTCATCTCCGTTCTGGTGTTTGTGTTTGCCAAGCCCCTGCTGCTGCTCTTTGTCAAGCCAGAGGAGACAGAGATCCTGGCGGTGGGGGTGCAGTACCTGCGCATTGAGGGGGCCTTCTACTTTGGTATCGGCATCCTGTTTTTGCTGTACGGCCTGTACCGGGCCATCGAGCGGCCGGGCATGAGCTTGGTGCTGACGGTCATCTCCCTGGGCACCCGGGTGGCCCTGGCGTATATTCTGTCGGCCATCCCGGCCATTGGGGTGGTGGGCATCTGGTGGAGCGTGCCCATTGGCTGGGCCCTGGCGGATGTTACGGGTGTGCTGTATTATAAAAAGCTCAGGGGGCAGCTGGCGGGCCGCCCTTGACGTTTGGAAAGGAGAAAAAACTATGAAATCGGACCGGCCCTATCCCTTTGTGACCATCGACGCCCGGGGCGCCAAGCGTGCCCAGCAGGGCCACCCCTGGGTGTTCGACAACGAGATCACCGCCCAGGAGGGCGCCCTGGAGGACGGCGCCCTCTGCGACGTGCGCAGCCCCAAGGGGCGGTATCTGGGCACGGGGTATTACAACTCCCACTCGAAAATCCGGGTGCGGCTGCTCTCTCAAAACGCCAACGACAAGTTCGACCAGGCCTTTTTCGCCCGGCGGGCCCAGTACGCCTGGGACTACCGCAAGACCGTTATGGGCCCGGACGCGGGCAGCTGCCGCGTCATCTTTGGGGAGGCGGACCGCTTCCCCGGCCTGACCGTGGACAAGTTTGGGGACATCCTGGTCACCCAGACGTTGTGCCTGGGCACCGAGCTGCGCAAGGGCTGGATCTTCCCCGCCCTGGTACAGGCCATCGAGGCCGGCGGCGAGCACATCCGGGGCATTTATGAGCGCAACGACGTGAAGATTCGGGAGCTGGAGGGCATGGAGCAGAACAAGGGCTGGTATCCCCTGGAGGGCAAGCCCCTGCCGGAATCCACCCAGACGGAGATTGTGGAGAACGGCATCCGCTACCTGGTGGACTTTGAGAACGGCCAGAAGACCGGCTTTTTCCTGGACCAGAAGTACAACCGGGCCGCGGCGGCCCGCATTGCCCCGGGGAGGGCCGTGCTGGACTGCTTCACCCACACGGGCTCCTTTGGGCTCAACTGCGCCAAGGCCGGGGCCAAGCGGGTACACTCGGTGGACGTGAGCGAGACGGCCATTGCCTGCGCCAAAGAGAACGCCGCCCGCAACGGCCTCTCGGTGGAGTATGAGGTGGCCAACGTCTTCGACCTGCTGCCCAACCTGACCCCGGGGGAGTACGACTACATCATCCTGGACCCGCCTGCTTTCACCAAGTCCGGCAAGACGGTGAAAAACGCGGAGCGGGGCTACAAGGAGATCAACTACCGGGCCATGAAATCCCTGCCCCGGGGCGGGTACTTGGCCACCTGTTCCTGCTCCCACTTTATGACGGACGCCCTGTTCCGGAAGATGCTGCAAAGCGCCGCCAGCGACGCCCAGGTGGAGCTGCGCCTGGTGGAAGCCCGCGCCCAGGGCCCGGACCACCCCGTCCTATGGAACGTCCCGGAAACAGACTATTTGAAATTTTATATTTTCCAAGTGGTCTAGGTCCGTGACCGGACTGGACAAGACGCGAACGGCGCTTTAGGGCGCCGGGGCTTGCTGAGGGCGGCTGGCAAGCGGCCCGCGCTTGGGTCCGTGACCGGACAGGACAAGACGCGGCGGGTGACCCCGCGGGACAATTCGCGCTATGGGGTGTTGGTGCCCAGTGGGCACCGTTAAACACCGACCGAGGCGGCAGCCGAGACCGGCGGCTACGGCCGCGCCTGTGCTGACAGCCAGCGCACGTCCGCGCCGTAGGCGAGTAAAAGTTTTTGGTCCAGCTTTTTTCAAAAAGGTGGCAGAGCGCGAGACAGCGTCTCGCGGCCTTCTTCGCCTCCGGCAAACGCAGGAAGACCTTGGGGCTTGGTCTCGCCTGCCGGCTCGGTTGGCCGCTGGGCAACGTCCCACCGGGACGTAGCGGCCCCCAAACCCCGCAGCTTTTGAAAAAGCTGGCAAAACTTTTACTTGTCTTTACCCAACTTGAGCGCGGGCCGCTTGTTCGCCGTCCCCCGCAAATTCCGGCGCCTTTAAGCGCCGTTCGCGACATGTCCTGTCCGGCCACGGACGGCTTGAGAGAGAAAAAATGACAAGTTAACGATTTTCCTAGGAAACATGCGGGTTTTGAACTTGTCATGTGACAAGTTAACCGCCGTAAACTTGTCACTTTCAAAGTGAACTTGTCAGAGTGACAAGTTAGCAACCCCGCATAAACACTGGGTTTTTCCTTAACTTGTCACTTTTCTGATCTCAAGTAGGGGCGCCCCTTGCGAAAAGCAGGTGCGGCGCCCTTTTTTTGCGCCTGTTCACCCTTTCCCTTTTGGGAAAGCTGTGGTATAGTATATTTATAATACCCGGAAGGAGGCGGCGCCTGTGGCGGACTTTTTCACGGCAGCCTTGCCCTTTATCGCCATCGGCCTGGCCATTGCGCTGCTGGCGGCCAATGCCCGGCGGGGCAGGGAGCGGAAGAACTACCTTACCGAGGGCATGTGCCTGGGCCTGGCCCTGGGCGCGGGGCTCTCTGGCCTGCTGCAAATGGAGCTGGGGCTGGCCATGTCCCTGGGCCTTCTGCTGGGGGCGGCTTTGGGCCAGCTGGTGCCCAAGGGCGAAGTAGACAAAACAGAGGAGGAAGAACGGGATCATGGCGAAGATTGACGCATTTTCCTATAAACTGGGGGCAGCGGACTGCTTCTGCGAAATGGTGCAGACCGGGGTGAAGCAAATCGCCCTGGCCCATCCCTGCGATACCAGGGAGGAGCGGGACAGCTTTCTGCCGGAGTTTGAAAAGCTGTGCCAGGAGTACGGCGTGAAGATGTACCTGGAGGACGAGGGCTTCCTCACCGATTTGTTCCCGGTTTCCATGAACAAGGACCGGTTCAACACCATTTTTTATGTGGAGGACGGGGTGCTCCAGGCCTATCTGGATTTGAAGGCGGAAAAGAAGCGCGCCCAGGAAACGGGGACTTATACCCCGGAAAAGCGGTACGACATCGCGTACCGGTACGGCAAGCTGCTGTCCTATACCGACGCGGGCATCCAGCGGCTGCTCCGGGAAAACCAGGAGAAAGAGCCCTGAGCCCCTTTGACAAAAACCAGAGAAAGAGTGTGAGTATCCATGTCTATGAGGTATAACCGGCAGCTGCCCAGCCCCCAAGAGCTGAAGAGGGAGTATCCCCTCTCCGCCAAGCTGCACCTGGGCAAGTCCCAGCGGGATGAGGAGATCCGGGCGGTGTTTGAGGGCAGAAGCCAGAAGTTTCTGGTGGTGGTGGGGCCCTGCTCCGCCGACCGGGAGGACGCGGTGCTGGAGTACGCCGTCCGCCTGGCCCGGCTTCAAGAGCAGGTGAAGGAGAAACTGCTCTTGATCCCCCGGGTGTACACCAACAAGCCCCGCACCACCGGCGCGGGCTACAAGGGGATGCTCCACCAGCCCAGCCCGGACAAGGCCCCGGACCTGCTGGGGGGCATCATCGCCATCCGGCGGCTGCACCTGCGGGTGATGGAGGAGAGCGGCCTCACCGCCGCCGACGAGATGCTCTATCCCGAGAACCGCAGCTATCTGGACGACGTGCTCTCCTACGAGGCGGTGGGCGCCCGGTCCGTAGAGAACCAGCAGCACCGGCTCACCGCCAGCGGCATGGAGATCCCCGTGGGCATGAAGAACCCCACCAGCGGCGACCTTTCGGTGATGCTCAACTCCATCCAGGCGGCCCAGAGCGGCCACACCTTCCTCTACCGGGGCTGGGATGTGTCCACCACGGGCAACCCCCTGGCCCACGCCATCCTGCGGGGCGGCGTGGACAAGTACGGCACCTGCGTGCCCAACTACCACTACGAGGATTTGATGCGCCTGTGGGAGCTGTACCAGAAGCGGGGGCTCTCCTTCCCGGCGGCGGTGGTGGACGCCAACCACTCCAACTCGGACAAGAAGTACAAGGAGCAGCCCCGCATTGTCAGCGAGGTGCTCCACAGCCGCAGCCACAGCCCGGAAGTAAAGGCTCTGGTGAAGGGCGTGATGATCGAGAGCTATTTGGAGGAGGGCTGCCAGCCCATTGAGGGAGAGCGGGCCTACGGCAAGTCCATCACCGACCCCTGCCTGGGCTGGAAGGACACAGAGCGCCTGCTGCTGGAAATGGCCGGGCGGGTGTGACAAGGCGATGAAAGGAGGACCTCCCATGAAGGAGCGGATTGTGAACAAGCTGGTGCGGGACTACATCCCCGATATCATCCAAGAGCAGGGGCAGACCCCTGTCTTTCGCACGTTGGACGACCAGGAGTACGCCCAGTGCCTGGAGCAGAAGCTGCGGGAAGAGGTGGGGGAGTTCCTGCAGGAAAAGAACCTGGATGAGCTGGGGGACATTTTAGAGGTGCTGGAAGAGCTGGCCCACCTGCAGGGCTGGACCGACGGGGAGATCCGCCACACCCGGGAGGAAAAGGCCCAGACCACCGGCCTGTTCCGGGAGCGGGTGTTCCTGGAAAAGGTCATCGAGGAGTGAGGCCCATGGAAGCCCAGGAGCGCACCCGCCAAAAGCTGGCTGCCGCCATCAAGGAGGAGATGGAGCACACCTCTCTGGACAAGATCACCGTCACCCAGATTGTGGAGCGGGCGGGGGTCACCCGGCAGACCTTCTACCGCAACTTTAAGGACAAGTACGACCTGGTGAACTGGCACTTTGAGCAGCTGGCCCAGAAGTCCTTCAAGCAGATGGGCGCCGGCCTCACCCTGCGGGAGGCCCTCATCAAAAAGTTCCAGTTCCTCAAAGGGGAGCGCACCTTCTTCACCCAGGCCTTCCGCTCTCAGGACTGCAACTCTGTGGTGGCCTATGACTACCAGTGCATCTTGGAGTTTTACACCGGCATCATCCAGCGGAAGCTGGGGGTGGAAAAGCTGCCCCCGGACATCGCCTTTCTGCTGCGGATGTACTGCGAGGGCTCCATCCACATGACCGTGGAGTGGGTGACCACCGGCATGGAGCGGCCCATCCCCCAGCTGGTGGACCTGCTGATCGAAGCCATGCCCCAGCGGCTTCAGGAGCTGCTGTCGGATCTGGGCAAATGACAACCGGATAAAACGCTTTCCAAGTGACACTTTCCCCAAAGTGTCACTTGTTTTTTGAAAAACTTCTTGCTACAATTTTTTCAGAAGCAACCAACCGGGGGCCGCCACGGGCCCCAGCGTACAGAGAAAGGAAGTTTTTTCTATGGCCAACCGTTTTGTTTTGAACGAGAGATCCTACCACGGCAAGGGCGCGATCCAGGAGATCGCCGGAGAGGTGAAGAGCCGCGGCCTGCAGAAGGCCCTGGTCTGCTCCGACCCCGACCTGCTGAAGTTCGGCGTCACCCAGAAGGTCACCGCCGTGCTGGACGCCGCCGGCATCGCCTATGAGGTCTACTCGGAGATCAAGCCCAACCCCACCATTGAGAACGTGAAGGACGGCGTGGAGGCCGCTAAGGCCGCCCAGGCCGACTGCATCATCGCCATTGGCGGCGGCTCCTCCATGGACACCGCCAAGGCCATCGGCATCATCATCACCAACCCGGAGTTCGCCGACGTGCGCTCCCTGGAGGGCACCGCCGACACCAAGAACCCCTGCCTGCCCATCATCGCCGTGCCCACCACCGCTGGCACCGCCGCGGAGGTCACCATTAACTACGTCATCACCGACGTGGAGAAGAACCGCAAGTTCGTCTGTGTGGACCCCCACGATATCCCCGTGGTGGCCATTGTAGACCCGGACATGATGGCCTCCATGCCCAAGGGCCTGACTGCCGCCACCGGCATGGATGCCCTGACCCACGCCATCGAGGGCTACATCACCAAGGGCGCCTGGGAGCTCTCTGACATGTTCCACCTGAAGGCCATCGAGATCATCGCCAAGTCCCTGCGGGGCGCGGTGGAGAACACCCCCGAGGGCCGGGAGGGCATGGCCCTGGGCCAGTACATCGCCGGCATGGGCTTCTCCAACGTGGGCCTGGGCGTGGTCCACTCCATGGCCCACGGCCTGTCCGCCCTGTATGACACCCCCCACGGCGTGGCCTGCGCCATCATCCTGCCCACCGGCCTGGAGTACAACAAGCCCGTGGCTGGCAAGCGCTACCGGGCCATTGGCAAGGCCATGCAGGTGCCGGGCATCGACAACATGACCGATGAGGAGGCCGCCGACGCCGCCATCGCCGCGGTGAAGCAGCTCTCCGCCGATGTGGGCATCCCCGCCGACCTCCACGGCATTTTGAAGGAGGAGGACGTGGCGTTCCTGGCCAAGTCCGCCTACGCCGACGCCTGCTGCCCCGGCAATCCCCGCGACACCAGTGAGGCGGAAATTGCGGAGCTGTACAAGAGCCTTTTGTAAAGAGTGTAACCGCGAAGCGGCGTTAAGTTTGCCCGTGACCGGGCAGGACAAGCCGCCCTCTTGCCTGCGGCAAGGGCGGAGGCGCGACGCCGTAGGCGTGTAAAAGTTTTTGGTCAAACTTTTTTCAAAAAGTTTGCGGTTGGTAAGGCGGAGCCTTACGGCCTTAAAAGCAACGCAAAGCGTTGCAAAAGAAAAACTAGGGAAACAGGGGGTCCTGGTCCCCAGTGGGGACCGTTCAGGACCGGTCTACGTTGCCACTTCGGTCGGTGCTGGGCGTCTGCCACTGGCAGACAGCACCCGAGGCGGCAGCCGAGAAACAGCTCCGCCTTTCCCGGCCGTCAAGACAGCCCGCTTAGAAGGGAAAAACCCATAAAACAAGAAGCCCAGGAACGCCCTGGGCTTCTTTTCTGTGAGGAGGAATTTCTATGGAATACACCTTGCGGGAGGAGCTCTCCCCCCAGGAGCGGGCCGCCATCGCTTCCGGCATTCTGGCCGCGTTGCCGGAGTGGTTCGGCATCCCGGAGTCCACCGCGGAGTATGTGGAGGGCTGTAAGTCCCTGCCCTTTGTGGCTGTTTGTGACGGGGAGGCCCCCGTGGGCTTTTTGGCCCTGCGGCAGACCGCGCCCCAGGCGGGGGAAGTGTATGTCATGGGCACGCTGCCCGCCTATCACCGCAAGGGCGTGGGCCGGGCCCTGCTGGCCTGGGCGGAGCAGTACGCCCGGGCCGCCGGGTGGAAGCTGCTCCAGGTGAAGACCCTGGACGCCGCCCACCCCAGCCCGGAGTATGCCCGCACCCGGGCCTTTTACCACGCTATGGGCTTTGTGGATCTGGAGTGCTTCCCCACCCTGTGGGATGAGGGCAACCCCTGCCTGGTGCTGGTGAAGGCGCTGTGAGTCCATGGAGGAAATTCTGAACTTCCGGAATTTGTAAATTTTCGTGCCCAAGTCTTGCTTTTTTGCGTGCTGTGCGCTATTCTGTAAATACGAAATTCCGAAATTACAGAACAGGAAGGAGAGGCGCTATGGAGCGGGACTATGGGCAGGAACTGGACCAGCTGAAAGAGCAGATGGAGGCCCTTAGGCAGGAGATGGCCTCCCAAGTGGAGCGTTTGCGGGAGGAGGCCCAGGCCGCCCTTCCCAACCAGCCCACCATGGAGCGGCTGGGCCGGGTGGAGGTGCCCCGGGGAATGCACCCGGACAGCCGCCTCAGCCAGCAGATGGAGGAGCTGTGCCGCCGCACGGAAGCCCAGGGCGCCAGCGGCTATGTGACCTACCTGGGGGTGTACAACGCCGGGGGGCGGCAGTCCAACTGGATTCGGAACGCCGTTTCCACCGACGGGCTGCTGGCCCAAATCGAAAGCGGCGTGGCGGAAAAGGTGCTGGCCTGCATCGGCAACGCCAACCGCCTCGCGCTGCTGCTGGAAATCCTGCGGGGGCCCAAGACGGTAGCCCAGCTGGTGGATACGTGCGGGTTTGGCTCTACCGGTCAGGCGTACCACCACATGAAGCCCCTGCTGGCCGCCGACCTGATTCAAGAGGAGGGCCGCGGGGTGTACGTGTGCTGCCCCCACAAGGTCCAGGGCATCATCATGCTGCTGGCGGGCATCAGCGACATGGTGGACGAAACCTATACCCAGGGCGCTTGGGATAGCCCCCAGGAGGAGTAAAAACGAGAAAAGGGAGGAGCCAAAGCTCCTCCCTTTGTCTATCCAGCTTCTCAGCCAAAGGCCGCCTGGTTCTGATTGGGGCTGGAGCGCTTCTCCAGGTCGGGGAAGCGGTGCTCGATGGCGGCCAGGGAGATCTCGATGTCCTCCTCGGCCTCTTGGGCGGAGAAGGCCCCCACGGTGACCATGTCCTTTTCCCGGATGGCGTTCCAGGAGAAGGTCAGCCCCACATAGGGGCTGCACCGCCCGGCGGCCATGGACTTGATGGTCATGACAGGCTTTTTGGCGTTCTGGATGATGGAGGCCACGGTCTCGATCTCCACCTGCATCAAAAAGCCCATGCAGTTGAAGATCTGGATGTAGGTCTCCACGTCATAGCCGTTTGCGTCAGAGTAGACCACCAGCTCGGGCATGTGGGCGGAGAGGCCGGGGATCATGCCCGCGTCCCGGATCATCTTGGTGTAGTCATCCAGCCGGTCGATGATGCCCTTGTTCTTGTTCACCAGCTGCTCGGCGCAGGAGTGGTGCAGCAGGCAGAACTTGGCCCCCCGCCGGGCGGATTCCTTCACCAGGGCCTCGGCCTCCTGCCGGGCCTGGGGGTTGTTGTCCACGTTCAGGGTGGGGGTGTCCACCAGGATGATGCCCCGGCCCATTTTCTGCTCTGTGTCCCGAATGGCGTCCATCAGCTGGGGAGAGGCCCCGAAAGGTGCCATGATGGTGTCCACCCCATGGCGCAGGTAGGCCTCCAGCACGGGCTTAAAGGCCTGGGCGCTGTCGTAGCGGCGGCGGATCATCTCGTCGGCGGAAACGCTGGTGTGGCTCCAGCCCAGCAGCCAGTTGGTGCCAATCAGCATGCGGGAGAGGGAGACCCCTCCCACGGTGGTGCGCGGAAATTCTTTCATAGCAGTACAGCTCCTCTTGCCTGGGGGCGCCCCAGGGATTTCAGCGCGGGGGCAGCCCCGGCGCCGGTTTTTCTCTCTACGTTATTCATACTGGAAACACCCAAAAAAGTCAAGGGCTTTTTTGAAAATGTAAAGATTTGTGCTTAAAATCATGGATTTGTGAAAGCGGCTGTGCTACAATGGCATCATATTTTAGGGGGAGGCGGCAGCCATGCAGAACACCTTATACGTTTCCGACCTGGACGGCACCCTTTTGGGCCCACAGGGGCGGGTGACGGACTTCAACGCCCGGGTGATCAACCGCCTGGTGGACCGGGGGGTCCGTTTTACCTATGCCACCGCCCGGTCCCTGTACTCCTCGGGGGCTGTCACCCAGGGGCTTACAAAGAGGCTGCCGGTCATCCTGTACAACGGGGCCTTTGTCCGCTGGGCGGACACCGGGGAGGACGTGGCCTCTTTGGGGTTTTCCACCGCCCAGCGCCAGGCGGTGGAGAAAATTCTGAAGAGCCGGGGGCTGTCCCCTCTGGTCTACACCGTGGACCGGGGGGCGGAGCGGGTGCTCTGGCGGCCGGACCGGGCCTCTCCCGGCGTCGCCCGGTACATCGCCTCCCGGAACGGGGACCCCAGGCTGCTGCCTGTGGAAGCGGGGGAGCCCCTCTGCCGGGGCGGCGTCTTTTATTTCACCTGCATCGGCCGGCGTGAGGAGCTTCTCCCCGCCTGGGAGGCCCTGCGCCGGGAGGAGGGGGCCTGCGCCCTGCTGCAGGAGGAAATCTACCAGCCGGGGGAGTTCTGGCTGGAGGTCATGCCTGCCGGGGCCACCAAGGCCAACGGGGCCCGCAGGCTGAAAGAGGGCCTAGGCTGTTCTTCCATAGTGTGCTTTGGGGACGGCCTCAACGACCTGCCCCTGCTCCAGGCCGCGGACCACGCCTGCGCCGTGGCCAACGCCGTGCCGGAGCTGCGGGCCGCCGCGGACGAGGTCATCCCTTCCAACGCCCAGGACGGGGTGGCCAAGTGGCTGCTGGCGGACACGGCCCCCGCCCTGGCCCTGGGGGAGCGGGCCGGGGCCTTCCGGCTGCGGCTGTACCGGCCGGAGGACCTGGAGGAGCTGGTCCAGCTGTTCTATGAGACAGTGCACACCGTGAACCTGGGGGACTACACCCGGGAGGAGACAGACGCCTGGGTGCCTTCCCCGGCGGCTGTGGACCGGGCCGCCTGGGGGGAGAGCCTTTCCGCCCACTACACCGTGGTGGCGGAGCGGGAAGGCCAGCTGCTGGGCTTTGGGGACATGGACGCCACCGGCTATTTCGACAGGCTCTACGTCCACCGGGAGTTCCAGGGGCGGGGGGCGGCTTCCGCCATTGCGGAGGCCCTGGAGGGTTACGCCCTGGGCCTGGGCCTGGGGCGGGTCACGGTCCACGCCTCCCGCACGGCCCGGCCCTTCTTCCAGCGGCGGGGCTATAAGACGCTGTACGCCCAGCAGGTGGAGCGCCGGGGCGTGCTGCTGGAAAATTTCGCCATGGAGAAAACGCTGTAAAGGGGGAAGACGCATGGGAGCGATCAAGGCGCTGCGGGCCCTGCTGGGGGTGCTCCTCTGTGCCCTGCTGGCCCTCAGCCTGTGGCTGACGGCCCAGCGGCAGGTGCTGGGCCGGGAAGAGGCGCAACTGTTCGGCTATACCTTGAAGGCGGTGGAGACCTCCGCTATGGAGCCAGCCCTGCCCCAGGGCGGCCTGGCGGCGGTGGCTGCCAGCCCCTCTTATGAACTGGGGGACCCGGTGCTCTGCGGGGACGGAACCCTTACCCGGCTGGTAGGCGCCGTGGACGGGGACTTCATCGCCCGGGGCGACGGGCAAGGAGAGGAGGCGGAAGCCCTTCTTTCCCCCGGGGACATCCGGGGAAAGGTGGAGGCCCTGGTTCCCGGGGCAGCGGGGGTTTACGGGTTCCTCAGCTCTTGGTGGGGGCCGCCGGCGGTTCTGGCGGCGGGGGCGCTGCTGCTGTCCCTCCCCGCCCTTCTGGGCCTGGGAAGGGACCCGGACGCCCCGCCCAAAAGGGGCAGGCACAGAGGCCGCCACGCCCGCAGGGATTGAAAAAGCGCCTTCCCCGTTGGGGGAGGGCGCTTTCTTTGCGGCCACGGATCAGCGGTCCAGATACCACCGGAAGGTCTCCTTCCGGTGGGAGAGCAGCCAGCTTTCTGGGTACATGTTGTTCTGCCAGTCCAGGGGGTAGGCCCCGGCGCTGCTGTGCTGGGAAGCCATGGCGTAGGCGGCCCGCACCTCTTCCTCCTGCTCTGGGGTGAGCACGCCGGGCTGGATAGAGGTGAACAGGGGGGTGCCGCTCTCCGCCAGCAGCTGAAGCCACTGGCGGTTCAGCTCCCAGGGGATCTCCCCGGTGACGCCCACGCAGTCCGCATCAATGGCGAACAGGGCGCCGTGCTGGGGCAGGGAGAAAGAGAGGGTGTTCACGCCCATTTTCCGGGTCTGCTCCCAAGAGCGGCCGCTGGTGTCATCGCCGGTGCGGTTCAGGTGCATCAACCCGGCGCCCAGGTGGCCGATGCAGTTGCAGCCCAGGATCAGCCCGTTGCCGGCGGCCTCCCGCACGGCCTTGTAAAAGTTGAGGACAGCCTCAGCGCTGGTGACGGTCTCGTCGGCAAAGCGCCAGCCCCCGCCGGTGATTTGGCTGCCCATTTGGAAGCCCCAGCGGCCGAAGATGTCAAAGGTGGAGAAATCGTGCTTGATGAGCTCATAGCCCCAGCGGCGCAGGGTGCGCAGGTCCTCCTGGATGTAGGAGAGCACCTCCGGCACGGTGGGGTCCAGGTATTCCCGGTCCCGCTTCGAGCGCCAGCTCTCCGGGATCTGGGGGTCACGGTTCCACAGCAGGCGGATCCAGATGCCGGGCCGCGCCCCCCGATTGGCGATCTCCCGGGCCAGGGCGCCCATGTCCGGGAACTTTTCGTTGCCCGCTCTCCAGGGGCCGCCGTTGTAGCCCGGTTCCATGTTGTGAAGGCTTTGCCAGCCGTCGTCGATGACCATGTAGGGCCGGTTCTCCAGCCCCTGGGTCAGAGAGGCCAGGTAGTCCGCGTCCTGTAAAATATCCTGATGCGAGCTGTTCCCATAGGCATAGTACCAGTTGTTAGAGCCGTACACGGGGTGGTCCGGCAGGAGCGGTACGGGGCAGAGCTCCTTGAAGAACCGCTGCAGCGCCTGGAAGGCCGTGGCCCCGCTGCGGCGGAACACCACGCTGGCCGCGGGCAGGGTGCGCCCCCGCAGCTTTACCCCTTCGCCGCCGCAGCGCAGGTCCAGGTGCAGGGAGAAGCCGTGGGGGTCGGCGCTCCACCAGCAAAGGGCGTGGGGCTGGGCCTTCACGCCGAAGCACAGCACCTCTTGGCCGTTGTCCGCCGCAAAGTACCAGGCCATCACCCGGTCGGGGGCAAAGCCGCGCCACTCCTGGCTGCCGTAGCCCCGCTCCCAGGGGCCGCCGAGGAACCGGCAGCCTTGGGGGAAATCCAGGTCCCAGCGGAGGACCAGCTCCTTTAGGGGCGTCTCCTGGGCGGTGATGGAGACATCCAGGCCGTGGGTGGTTTCGGCCAGCTCCCAGGAAATGTCCCGGAAGCGGCGGGCGGCCAGCTGGCTGCTGGAAAGGGGCACCTGCTCCTCTTGAGTGCGCAGCAGGGCCCGGTCGGGCAGATGGTGGAAGGGAGAGATCATACGGCAAAACCTCCTATAAGCAGGATATTTCCTATTCTGCCCACCATTGTAACGCGAAATGGGGAAAAGCGCCAGGGCTTTTTTGGGCGCGCCCTGTTCTAGAAAAAATTTTGGGCGCCCGCTTTGTGTTTTCCCCCGGATGTGCTACAATGGCAGAAGAAGGGAGTGTTGCGGGAATGACGGCGGTATGGGTGCTTTTGGGTGTGCTGGCGGCGCTTTTGGCGGCGCTGCTGGGGGCGGCGGCGTTCTTTTTCAAGTTCTCCATCTGCCGCTATAAGCGGGAGCGCGCGGACGAGCAATATGAGGAACAGGATTCCATCTGGAACCCCTTCGCGCCGCGGATGAAGGAGGCCCAGGCCTTTATCCGCGCCCATACCGCGGAGCATGTGAAGCTGACCTCCTTTGACGGGCTGGCCCTTTCGGCCCTGTACCTGCCCGCCCAGGGGGAGTCCCGGGGGACGGTGGTGGCCTTTCACGGCTACCGTTCCCTGGCCACCATCGACTTTGCCCTGGAGGCGGAGTTCTTCCACGGCCTGGGCTACGATGTGCTGCTGCCCTACCAGCGCTCCCACGGGGAGAGCCAGGGCAAGTACATCACCTACGGGGTGAAAGAGCGCTTTGACTGCCGGGATTGGGCCCGCTACGCCGCCCAGCGCTTTGGGGAGGACAAGCCCCTGTTCCTGATGGGCATTTCCATGGGGGCGGCCACGGTGCTGATGGCCTCTGGGCTGGAGCTGCCGGGGAACACCCGGGGCATTGTGGCGGACTGCGGCTTTACCACCCCCTGGGACATTATGGCCCATGTGGCCCGGCGGGATTACCGCCTGCCCCCCTTCCCGCTGCTGTACCTGCTGGATGGGCTGGCCCGGCTGCGGGCGGGCTTCCGCCTCAAGGGGGCGGACACCCGCAAGGCCCTGGAGCGGAACCGGATTCCGGTGCTGTTCCTCCATGGGGAGGAGGACAGCTTTGTGCCCCTCTCCATGACCGAGGAGAACTTTGCCGCCTGCCGGGCGGAAAAGCGGCTGTACACCGTGCCGGGGGCGGGCCATGCCCAGAGCTTTGGCGTGGACCCGGAGGGCTGCAAACGGGTGCTCCGGGAGTTTTTAGAGCGCTGTGGAACGCAGCGCTGAGGCGGGGAGCGGGGAAAAATATTTTTTCCCCGCCGCCCAAATAGTGATTGCAAAGCGGCATGAGACATGGTAAGATACTCTGAGAACATACGGCGTAAGTGGAGACCGGGGGACCGGGAGCTGCCTTCGTCGTACTTTTTTCGCCTGGAAACAGGCGCAGAATGAAGAAAGGGGTCGTTTTATGGCACAACGGATCCGCAGTATGACAGAAGGTTCTCCCACCCGGCTGATCTTCACCTTTGCCCTGCCGCTGATGGTGGGCAATGTGTTCCAGCAGCTGTACACCGTGGTGGACACGGCTGTGGTGGGCCAGTTTGTGGGCGTGGGCGCCCTGGCCTCCCTGGGCGCGGCGGACAGCCCCAACTGGGGGGTGCTTGGCATCATCCAGGGCCTGACCCAGGGCTTTTCCATTTTGATGGCCCAGCACTTTGGCGCCAAGGATTACCGGGAGCTCTCCCGCACGGTGGGGGTTTCCACCACGCTGTGCGTCCTTTTCACGGTGCTGCTGGGGGTGGGGGGCCAGCTGTGGGCCGGGCCCCTGCTGCGGGTGCTGAACACCCCGGAAGACGTGCTGGGAGGGGCCCTGCTGTACCTGCGCATTGTGTATGGGGGCATTCCCGCCATTATGGCTTATAATTTCCTGGCGGCCATCCTGCGGGCCCTGGGGGACAGCAAAACGCCCCTGTACGCCATTGTGGTGGCGGCCCTGATGAACGTGGTTCTGGACCTGCTGTTCGTGGTGGGCTTCCACTGGGGCATTGCGGGGGCGGCCATTGCCACGGTGGTCTCTCAGGTGGCCTCTGCCGTTTACTGTTTCCTGAACGTGCGGCGCATCTCCATCCTCAGCGTGCAGCGGCAGGACCTGCGGCCCGAAAAAGTCCTCACCCTTACCCTGCTGAAGCTGGGCTTCCCCATGGCGCTGCAGAACGCCATCATCGCTGTGGGAAGCATGGTGGTGCAGTTTGTCATCAACGGCTACGGGATGCTGTTCCTGGCGGGCTTTACGGCCACCAACAAGCTTTACGGCATTTTGGAGATCGCCGCCACCTCCTACGGCTTCGCGGTGACCTCTTATGTGGGGCAGAACCTGGGGGCGCGGCTGGTGCACCGCATCAAGCAGGGGCTGCGCTCGGCGGTGGCCATTGCCCTGGTCACCTCGGTGATCATTGGGCTGGCCATGCTGCTGTTTGGCCGGCTGGTGCTGGGGCTGTTTATCTCTGGCGAACCCCAGCAGGTGGAGGCCTCCATGCAGATTGCCTACCACTACCTTTCCATTATGAGCGTGTGCCTGCCCATCCTGTACATGCTGCATATCTACCGCTCGGCCCTGATGGGCCTGGGGGACACAGTGGTTCCCATGTTCTCCGGTGTGGCGGAGATGGTGGTGCGCATTGGCGTGGCCCTGCTGCTGCCCCTGGCCCTGGGCCAGGAGGGCATCTACTACGCAGAGGTGGGGGCCTGGACCGCCGCGGCCGTCATCCTGGTTACGGCCTATTACCTGCGGATGAACGCCCTCTCCAAGCGGAAGGGCTTTGCCTTGGATGAAAAACAGTGAAAGGAGCGCGTTTATGGAGCAAACGGTCAAGGAAAACAGCATCACCCAAGGGGTGATCTGGAAACAGCTGCTCATCTTCTTTTTCCCCATCCTGATCGGGACCTTCTTCCAGCAGCTGTACAACACGGTGGACACCATTGTGGTGGGGCAGTATGTGGGCACTAGCGCCCTGGCGGCGGTGGGCACCACCAGCACGCTGATCAACCTGCTGCTGGGCTTTTTTGTGGGCGTCTCCTCTGGCGCCACGGTCATCATCTCCCAGTTTTTCGGCGCGGGAGACGCTAAAAACGTCAGCAAGGCGGTGCACACCTCCATGGCCCTGGCCCTGGCGGGGGGCCTCATCATCATGGTGCTGGGGCTGCTGACGGCCCGCCCCTCCCTGGTCATGCTGGGCGTGCCCCAGGAGATCATGGGCGACGCGCTGACCTATGTGAACGTGTATTACTGCGGCATCATCGCCAGCATGATCTACAATGTGGGCACGGGCATTCTGCGGGCCATCGGCGACAGCCGCATGCCCCTGTATGTGCTGATGGTCTGCTGTTTGGTGAACATTGTGCTGGACCTGCTGTTTGTGCTGGCGTTTCACTGGGGCGTGTTCGGCGTGGCCATTGCTACGGTGCTCTCCCAGGTGGTCAGCGCGGTGCTCATCATGGTGCGCCTTATGCTCACCCGGGAGTCCTACCGGGTGGAGATCCGCAAGATCCGCTTCGACCGCGGCATCCTGCGCAACGTCATCCGCATCGGCCTGCCCGCGGGGCTGCAGTCGGTGCTGTACTCGGTCTCCAACCTGGTGGTGCAGGCCAGCATCAACTCCTTTGGCACGGACGCCATCGCCTCTTGGGCGGCCATCGGCAAGATTGACGGCTTTATCTGGATGGTGATGAGCGCCTTTGGCATTGCCATCACCACCTTTGTGGGGCAGAACTTTGGCGCCCAGAAGTACGGCCGGGTGAAGCGGAGCATCAAGATCTGCCTTGTTATGGCCCTGAGCACCACCATTGCCTTGAGTATCCTGCTGCTGCTGTTTATGGAGCCCTTGCTGCGGTTCTTCACGGGGGATGAAACCGTTATTGCCATTGGCCAGAACTTTTTCTGGGTGCTGGCCCCCAGCTACTTCACCTATGTGTTTATTGAGATCCTCTCCGGCGCCATTCGGGGCGCGGGGGAGTCCTTCCAGCCCATGCTCATCACCTGCTTTGGGGTGTGCGGCCTGCGCATCATCTGGCTGGCGCTGGTGGGCTTTATCCCGGCCATGCACTCCATGCAGATGGTGGCCATGAACTACCCCATCACCTGGGTCATTGCCGCGGCGGTGTTTATCGTGTATTATCTGCGGATGAACTGGCTGCGCCGCTGCATCCAGCGCAGCGGCCAGCCCGTGCCGGAAGCGCTGTGAGGGGCGTTTTCCATAAAGGAGCGCGGTCCCTGCGGGGGCCGCGCTTTTTATGGCTCTTTTCCCGGGAAAAAGGGGAAACCCGGCCTCTGGGGCACTTTTCCCCATTGCTTTTTTGCGGGATCTGCGGTATGATAAGAACACAAATTGGTGCGTACAACCTGCGCACGGAAATCTCAGTTTTGAATATGGGAGGAATTGCAAATGACCAATATCCCGCAGGTAAAGCTGGGCATTGTGGCGGTCTCTCGAGACTGCTTCCCCATCGGGCTTTCCCAAAGCCGCCGGGCCGCCGTTGTGGCCGCCTGCGCCCAGAAGGGCCTGGAAGTCTATGAGGCCCAGACCACCGTGGAAAACGAAAAGGACATGCTGGCTGCCGTGGAAGAAGTCACCAAGGCTGGCTGCAACGCCCTGACTGTGTTTTTAGGCAACTTTGGCCCCGAAACCCCCGAGACCCTCATCGCCAAGTACTTTGACGGCCCCTGCATGTTTGTGGCTGCCGCCGAGGGCGACGGCGACCTGATCAACGGCCGGGGCGACGCCTACTGCGGCATGCTCAACTGCTCCTACAACCTGGGGCTGCGGGGCCTGACCGGCTACATCCCCGAGTACCCCGTGGGCACCGCCCAGGAGCTGGCGGACAAGATGGAGGAGTTTGTGCCCATTGCCCGGGCCATCATCGGCATTAAGAACCTGAAGATCATCACCTTTGGCCCCCGGCCCCAGGACTTCTTCGCCTGCAACGCCCCCATCCAGGGCCTGTACGACCTGGGCGTGGAGATTGAGGAAAACTCCGAGCTGGACCTGCTGGTCTCCTACAAGGAGCACGCGAAAGATCCCCGCATCCCGGATGTGTGCGCCGACATGGCCCGGGAAATGGGCGAGGGCAAGTACTACCCCGACATGCTGGAGCGCATGGCCCAGTTTGAGCTGACCCTGCTGGACTGGGCGGAGAACCACAAGGGCAGCCGCCAGTATGTGGCCTTTGCCGACAAATGTTGGCCTGCCTTCCCCAGCCAGTTCGGCTTCGAGCCCTGCTACGTCAACTCCCGCCTGGCCACCCGGGGCATCCCCGTGGCCTGCGAGGTGGACATCTACGGCGCCCTCTCCGAGTACATCGGCATGTGCGTCTCCGGTGACACCGTCACATTGCTTGACATCAACAACTCCGTGCCCGCCTCTATGTACGAGGCCCAGATCAAGGGCAAGTTCGGCTACGACTACCAGCTCACCGACACCTTTATGGGCTTCCACTGCGGCAACACCCCCAGCTGCAAGCTGTGCGCCGACCGGGCCGTGAAGTACCAGCTCATCCAGCACCGCCTGCTGGAGCCCGCCGGCTCTGACCCGGACTTCACCCGCGGCACCCTGGAGGGCGACATCGCCCCCGGCGAGATCACCTTCTTCCGGCTGCAGAGCACTTCCGACGGGAAGCTGCGCTCCTATGTGGCAGAAGGCGAAGTGCTGCCCGTGCCCACCTGCTCCTTCGGCGGCATCGGCGTGTTCGCCATCCCGGAGATGGGCCGCTTCTACCGCCATGTGCTCATCGAGAAGCGCTATCCCCACCACGGGGCGGTGGCCTTCGGCCATCACGGCAAGGCCCTGTTCGAGCTGTTCAAGCTGCTGGGCGTGCAGGACATCGGCTTCAACCAGCCCAAGGGCATGCTTTACAAGACCGAGAACCCCTTCGCGTAAGGGAAAACACATCCGGATAAAACAGAGGAAGGCCGTCCATTTCTTGGACGGCCTTCCTCTTTTCAGCGAATTTTCAGCGAAGCCAAAGGGGTTTATGGCGGGATTTTACATTTCAAAGGTTACGTCGCTGAGGCCAGCGTTCACATGGAGCAGGGTGCCCAGCTCGGTTTCCTCGGCTTCGGCGCCGTTCAGGGCCTTCACACCCTTCACGTTGCGCAGGAGCACTTTCAGCCCTTCGGCCTTGCCCTCGAAGGTGAGGGTGACTTTGCCCCCGTCGTTCTGGGCCCAGGCCTTCAGCAGGTCGTTGCCGTACATGTCCTTCACGTCGGCGCTGGCCCGGTCCTTCAGGGCGAACAGGTGCAGGGTCAGGTCCTTGCCGTAGTCGTACTCCACCTCCTGGTCGTTGCAGCCCACGGGGATGAGGGAGTTCTCCCGGGCCATCAGGGGCAGGCTCATAAAGCCGTGGACCTCATGCTGCCACTTGCCGCCTTCCACCACCCGGTTGTCCAGGAAGCTGGTCCAGGTGCCCTCGGGCAGGTAGTAGTCCACGTCCCCCTCCTTGGTGAAGACAGGGGCCACCAGCAGGTCGCCGCCCAGCATGTACTGGCGGTCCAGGTCGGCGCAGGGGATGTCCTGGGGGAACTCCAGCACCATGGCCCGCATGGTGGGCACGCCGGTTTTGTGGGTGTACACGGCGTTGGAGTAGAGGTAGGGCATCAGGGTGCACTTCAGGTTGGTGAACCTGCGCAGCACATCCACGGCCTCCTCGCCGAAGAGCCAGGGCACCCGGTAGGAGTTGGAGCCGTGGAGACGGCTGTGGGTGGAGAGCAGGCCGAAGGCCGCCCAGCGCTTGTATACATCGTCGGGAGCGGTGCCCTCAAAGCCGGAGATGTCGTGGCTCCAGAAGCCGAAGCCGGACATGCACAGGGAGAGGCCCCCCCGCAGGGACTCGCTCATGGAAAGGTAGTTGGAGGAGCAGTCGCCGCCCCAGTGCACGGGGAAGCGCTGGCCGCCCACGGTGGCGCTGCGGGCGAACAGGCAGGCCTGCCCCTTGCCCTTGTACTCCTCCAGCAGCTGGAACACGCACTTGTTGTACAGGTGGGTGTAGTAGTTGTGCATCAGCTCGGGGTCGCTGCCGTCGTAGTAGGCCACGTCGGTGGGGATGCGCTCGCCGAAGTCGGTCTTAAAGCTGTCCACGCCCTGGTCCAGAAGGGCCCGCAGCTTGTCCTGATACCATTTCCAGGCGCCGGGGTTGGTAAAGTCCACCACCGCCAGGCCGGCCTGCCACAGGTCCCACTGCCACACGTCGCCGTTGGGGCGCTTCAGCAGGTAGCCCAGCTCCATGGCCTCCCGGAAGAGGGGGGACTTCTGGCCGATGTAGGGGTTGATCCACACGCAGATGTGCAGGCCCCGCTCCTTCTTCATCCGGGAGAGCATGCCGGGCACATCGTCGAACATGGCCTCGTCCCAGGTGAAGTTGCACCACTCGTTCTCCTTCATCCAGTAGCAGTCAAAGTGGAACACATGCAGGGGCAGCTGCCGCTGGGCCATGCCGTCCACAAAGCTGCGCACGGTCTTTTCATCGTAGCTGGTGGTGAAGCTGGTGGTCAGCCACAGGCCGAAGCTCCAGGCGGGCAGCAGGGCGGGCCGGCCGGTGAGGGCGGTGTAGTTTTGCAGCACGGTCTTGCCGTCGCCGCCGCCCACCACCATGAAGTCGATCTTCTCCCCGGGCAGGGAGAACTGCACCCGGGTGACCATTTCCGAGCAGACCTCATAGGAGACGCGGCCGCTGGAGTTGACCAGCACGCCATAGCCCCGGTTGGTCATGTAGAAAGGGATATTCTTGTAAGAGATCTCGGTGCAGGTGCCGCCGTCCTCGTTCCAGATGTCCACCACCTGGCCGTTCTTCACAAAGGGAGTGAAGCGCTCTCCCAGGCCGTAGACCTTCTCGCCGATGCCCACGTCCATCTGCACCCGCATGAAGGGGCCCTCGGGAGTCTTCAGGGTGCTGATCATGGCGTGGCCGAACCGGTCGCCAATGCGGGTGAGGTACTTGTCCTCATAATAATAGACAAAGGAAGCGGGGTTTTTGGTGATCCGCAGCTCGGTTTTGCCGCTCTTGATGGAGAGGCCGCCCTCGAACTCCTCTACCTCCAGGGTTCGGGCTTCCGCGTCCAGCTCGAACTGGGGCTCCTTTTTGGCGCTGCCCATGAAGTGGAACGCCTGGGTGCGGAGGATGTCCTCCTTGGGGGAGGAGATGAACATTTCCAGCACAGGGCCGCCCATGCCCCGTTCGTCCTGGGGATAGGGCACCGCGTAGAGATACACCTTGTCTGGGAACACCTTCACCTCCCGGATCTGCACGCAGTCGGCGCACTCCACGCCGGGTTGGTTCATCCAATAGCCTTTTGTGAATTTCAAGATGCCAGCTCCTTTCAAGCAGGCGGGCCCTTTCTAGGGCCCGCGAAATGGGGGGACTTTTTCTTGCCCGGGCGGGTTGAAAAACCTGCCGGGATGCTATATAGTATTGATATATGCCCTTTGTGGGCGGGCCCTTGGGCCCCTGTACCTATTGGGGCTATTCTACCGCGTTTTTCCGGAAAATGCTTGTGGGAAACAGACGGCTTGTTGCACGATTTTGATTTTTTATTGGGAAAGGCGGGGCTTGCGTGGTGGACAAACGGCTGAAAGAGGCGCGGCAGCACGGGGCCATGGGCCTTCCGGTGGGCTGTTACCGCATCCGGCCGCCCTATCCCGCCCACTGCGAGGAGCTGGAGTGCCACTGGCACGACGAGATGGAGCTCTTCAAGGTGGAGCGGGGCACGGTGCGGGTGCGCTGCGGCAGCGAGTATTTCGAGGCCCGCGCCGGGGAGATGGTGTTCTTCAACAGCGGAGAGCTCCACGCCGCCCAGCCCCTGGAGGGCGGCCCCCTGGACTACACGGCGGTGGTGTTCCGCCCAGAGATGCTCTGCGGCGGCGAGGACGACATTGCCCGGGTGAAGTATGTGGCCCCGGTGCTGGAGGGGAGGCTCCATCCCCAGCGGGTGACGGACGGCTCCACCCCCCAGGGCCGGCGGGCCCTGGAAGCCTTTGACCAGGCGGCGCTGCTGCTGGAGCAGCGGCCCCCGGTCTATGAGCTGCGGGTGCGGGCCCAGCTGCTGGAGGTTTTCTCTGTGCTGGCAGAGGGCGGCGGGCAGAGCCCTGCCCCCAGGGAACAGGCCCCAGCCCAGGGGGTGAAGGCGGCTATCGAGTACATTCAGGAGCACTACCGGCAGCCCATTACCGTCTCTCAGCTGGCGCAGCTCAGCCACATGAGCGACGGGCACTTCTGCCGCCTTTTTAAAAGGTACACGTTTAAGACGCCGGTGCAGTATGTCAACGGGGTGCGGCTCTCCGCGGCGGCGGACCTGCTGTTGGAAAGCGGCCGCAAGGAGCTGGATATCGCCCTGGAGACGGGCTTTAACAGCCTGAGCTACTTTATCGGGGTCTTTAAGCAGAACATGGGCTGTACGCCCACGGAGTTCCGACGCCAAGGCGGGCGGGACACAACAGGGAGGAATGAATAGATGACGGCTGTTTTGATTGCGCTGGGAATTGTGGCGGCGGCGGGGGCGCTGTTCTGGCTGTGGGCCATTGCCCCCTCTCTGCCCCGGGCGGACTTCTCCGCCTTTCACAGGTTTGACTACGCCCACCGGGGCCTCCACGACAAGGACAAGGGCGTGCCGGAGAACTCCCTCATGGCCTTCGACCTGGCGGTGCGGGGTGGCTTTGGCATGGAGTTCGACCTGCAGCTGACCCGGGACGGCCAGGTGGTGGTCCACCATGACCGCTCCATCGCCCGCACCTGCGGGGTGGACAAGAACATCGACGAGATGACCTATGAGGAGCTTTCCGGCTACCGGCTGCTGGGCACGGAGGAGAGGGTACCCCGGTTTACAGAGGTGCTGGAGCTGGTGGGCGGCCGCACGCCTCTCATCATCGAGCTGAAGAGCTACACCCGCCAGCAGGAGCTGTGCGAAAAGACGGTGGGGCTGCTGGAGGGCTATCAGGGCCTGTACTGCGTGGAGTCCTTTGACCCCCGCATCGTCCGGTGGTTCAAAAAGCACCGGCCCCAGGTGGTGCGGGGCCAGCTGATGTGCCGCATGCCGGAGAAGGGCATGTCCCCCCTGGCGGACTTCATCGGCCGGAACCTGATGACCAACTTCCTGACCCGCCCCCACTTTGAAGCCTATGACTTCCACCTGCGCCGCAACCCGTCCCTGCGGGCCGCCCGCAGGGTGTGGGGCATGCAGGAGGTCAGCTGGACCCTGCGCTCCCTGGAGGATTACCAGGCCGCCAAGGCTGACGGCTGCCTGTGTATTTTCGAGAAATTCCTGCCCCTGGAGACCTCTGCCAGCAAGCACCCTTCTTTCTCTGACCTTTTGAAACAGTACCAGACGGCGGTGTGCCTGCGGGCCGCTGAGCCGCCCCAGGGAAAGAGCAGCGCGGCCAAGTGAAATCTGTAGGTCTTTCCCAGGAAAAGAGGGGGATTGCCCCCTCTTTTTTGGCAGGAGGGGCAAAGGCGGGGGGCTCCGGAAAAATTCTGAAAAAATTTCGAAAAATCCTTGCAAAACCTGGGGTTGTATGGTATTATAATCAAGCGTGACTGCACAGGCGTTCCAGACAAGGGGACGCCAGATATGCGATGAAGCGGGAGGTTGCGGCCCACAGCGGCCGGTTTTTCCGTGGAGTATGTCCGATTTGAAACCGGGCGAAGGAATTTGAAGGGATGGGAACCGCCGGGCGTGCCCGGAAGGCCAAGATTATGCCCTTTGAAGGATCAATATGGGTTTGTCCTTGCCCCGGAGTCCGTGAAACGCGGATTTCCGGTTTTCTTATGTCCAGGGTGGAAACACCCGGAACAGTGTTGAAAAACCCAGCCCGCCTAAAAGAAATGTATAGGAGGCGATTCTAGTGGCAGTCAAGGAAAAAATTCGCATCAGGATCAAGGGGTACGATCATCAGCTGGTGGACCAGTCTTCTGAGAAGATCGTCGCCACCGCAAAGCGCACCGGCGCCCGGGTCTCCGGCCCCGTGCCGCTGCCCACCGAGAAGCAGATCATCACCATTCTGCGGGCCGTTCACAAGTATAAGGACAGCCGCGAGCAGTTTGAGATGCGCACCCACAAGAGACTGATCGACATTCTCCGGCCCAGCAACAAGACCGTTGAGGCTTTGATGGGCCTGGAGCTCCCCGCCGGCGTAGAGATCGAGATTAAGCTGTAAGGCTTGTTCTTAAACTACACCGGAGCAGGAGGGTCATGTTGGAGGAATCCAACCAATAACTCTACAGGAGGAAAAGAAAGATGAAAAAAGGGATCATCGGCAAGAAGATCGGCATGACGCAGATCTTCGACGAAAAGGGAAGAGTCATTCCCGTCACGGTCATCGAGGCAGGCCCCTGCGTGGTCACCCAGAAGAAGACCGAAGAGAACGACGGCTACAACGCCGTGCAGATCGGCTTCGGCGACCAGAAGCCCCAGCGGGTCTCCAAGCCCCTGACCGGCCACTTCAAGAAGGGCGACGTGGCCCCCAAGAAGACCCTGCGCGAGCTGCGCCTGGACGACATCAGCGCCCTGAACGTGGGCGACCTGATCAAGGCCGACGCCTTTGAGGCCGGCGAGAAGGTGGACGTCACCGGCAAGAGCAAGGGTAAGGGATACGCCGGCGTCATCAAGCGGTGGAACTTCCGCCGCCTGAAGGAGACCCACGGTTCCGGTCCCGTTGCCCGCCACGGCGGTTCCAACGGCGCCTGCTCCACCCCCTCCCGTGTGTGGAAGGGCCTGAAGATGGCCGGCCACCTGGGCGCTGAGACTGTCACTGTGCAGAACCTCACCGTTGCCAAGGTGGACGCCGAGAACAACCTGATCGCGGTCAAGGGCGCCATCCCCGGCCCCAACGGCGGCATCGTCGTGGTCCGCGACAGCGTGAAAGCGTAAGGGAAGGAGGAAACAAGCATGCCTAGTATCGCAGTTTTGAACATGCAGGGCAAGGAAGTCGGCCAGCAGGAGCTTTCCGAGGCTGTGTTCGGCATTGAGCCCAACGTGTCCGTGATGAACGACATGGTCAAGAATTACCTGGCCAACCAGCGCCAGGGCACCCAGTCTGCCCTGACCCGCTCTGAGGTTTCCGGCGGCGGCAAGAAGCCGTGGCGCCAGAAGGGCACCGGCCGCGCCCGTCAGGGCTCTACCCGGGCTCCCCAGTGGACCCACGGCGGCATTGTGTTTGCCCCGAAGCCCCGGGAGTACCGCTACACCCTGAACAAGAAGGTGCGCCGCCTTGCAATGAAGAGCGCCCTGTCTTCTAAGGTGCGGGACAATGAGATGATCGTCATTGACCAGATCACTGCCGATTCCTATAAGACTAAGACCATCGCCGACATGCTCAAGGCGGTGGGTTCTGAGAAGAAGGCCCTGATCGTGCTTTCCACCATGGATGAGAAGGTCATCGCTTCCGCTCGGAACATCCCCGGCGTGAAGACCGCCCAGGTCAACACCCTGAACGTGTACGACATCCTGGGCGCCGATAAGTTCATCGTCGTCAAGGATGCAGTCGCTAAGATCGAGGAGGTGTATGCATAATGGCAGCCCAGGATATCATCATCCGCCCCATCATCACCGAGAAGACCATGGACGGCAACAGCCAGAAGAAGTACACCTTCGAGGTGAGCAAGGACTCCACCAAAATCGACATCAAGAGAGCTGTGGAAGAGCTCTTCGGCGTTAAGGTCAGCAAAGTGAACACCCTCCACGTCAGGGGCCGCATGCGCCGCCAGGGCCGGTATGAAGGCTACACCAGAAGCTGGAAGAAGGCCGTTGTCACCCTGACCGAAGACAGCAAGACCATCGAGTTCTTTGAGAGCATGATCTAAAAGCCGCCGGCGCGTCCGGCGCCTCCGGGCGGGGCCCGGGGGATCATGTAAGCCCAAAGATGGGCACGAATGGGGGCAGACGCCGCCCCCGCAAAGCCAAACTTAGGAGAGTGAAAACCAAATGGCAATTAAGAATTACAAGCCGACCACCGCGGCAAGGCGGAACATGTCCGTAACGGACTACACCAGCCTTTCCAAGAATGGTCCTGAGAAGAGCCTGCTGGCTCCTCTGGATAAAAAAGCCGGCCGCAACAGCTACGGCCGCATCACCGTCCGCCACCGGGGCGGCGGCAACCGCAAGAAGTACCGCATCATCGACTTCAAGCGCCAGAAGCACAATGTAGAGGCCACCGTGCTGGGCATCGAGTACGATCCCAACCGCTCCGCCTTCATCGCCCTGGTGCAGTATGAGGACGGCGAGAAGCGCTACATCCTGGCTCCCCACGGCCTGAAGGCTGGGGACAAGGTGGTTTCCGGCGCGGACGCCGACATCAAGCCCGGCAACGCCCTGCCCCTGAAGAACATCCCTGTGGGCACCTTCATCCACAACGTGGAGCTGTACCCCGGCAAGGGCGCTCAGCTGGCCCGGGCCGCCGGCATCATGGCTCAGCTGATGGCCAAGGAGAACGGCATGGCTCTGCTGCGGCTGCCCTCTGGCGAGCTGCGCAACGTGCCTGAGACCTGCATGGCCTCCATCGGCCAGGTCTCCAACATCGACCACGAGAACGTGAAGATCGGCAAGGCCGGCCGCAAGCGCCACATGGGTTGGCGTCCTACCGTGCGCGGTTCTGTGATGAACCCCAATGACCACCCCCACGGCGGCGGCGAGGGCAAGAGCCCTGTGGGCCGTCCCGGGCCTGTCACTCCCTGGGGCAAGCCGGCCCTGGGTTATAAGACCCGCAAGAAGAAGAACCGCAGCGATAAGTTTATCGTGAAGCGCAGAAACGGCAAGTAAGGCGCACGGGAAAGGAGCAGAGATACTATGAGCAGAAGCCTGAAGAAGGGACCCTTTGTACAGCCCGTGCTGCTGAAAAGGATCCAGGCCATGAACGAGGCCGGCGAGAAGAAGATCGTCAAGACCTGGAGCAGGTCTTCCATGATCTTCCCGGATTTTGTCGGCCACACCATCGCCGTCCACGACGGCCGCAAGCATGTGCCGGTGTATATCACCGAGGACATGGTGGGACACAAGCTGGGCGAGTTTGCCCCCACGCGGACCTTTAAGGGCCACGCGGGCGCGAAGACCTCCAAGTAAGGGAAAGGAGAGAAGAAGCAATGGAAGCGAAAGCAACACTGAACTACACCCGCATCTCTCCCCGCAAGGTCGGAATCGTCCTGGACCTCATCCGTAACAAGCCGGTGGACCTTGCCGCCGCTATTTTGAAGCACACCCCCAAAGCCGCCTGCGAGGACCTGGAGAAGCTGCTGAAGTCCGCGGTGGCCAATGCGGAGAACAACTTCAATATGGACCGGAACAGCCTGTATGTTTCTCAGTGCTATGTCACCCCCGGCCCCATTCTGAAGCGGATCCGTCCCAGCGCCCACGGCCGGGCGTTCCGGGTGTTGAAGAGAACTTCTCACATCACCATTGTGGTGAAGGAAAAAGAAGCGTAAGCGGTAAGGAGGCAAAGATATGGGTCAGAAAGTGAATCCCCACGGTCTCCGTGTGGGTGTTATCAAGGACTGGGATTCCCGGTGGTTTGCCAATGACAGCCAGTTCGGCGACATCCTGGTGGAGGATTACAACCTCCGTAAAACGCTGAAGAAGCAGCTGTACGCCGCCGGCGTTCCGAAGATTGAGATTGAGCGCGACGCCTCTAAGGTGCGCATTCACATCCACTGCGCCAAGCCGGGCATGGTCATCGGCAAGGGCGGCTCTGAAATTGAGAAGCTGCGCCAGCAGTGCGAGAAGATGCTGGGCAAGCCCGTTGTCATCAACATTGTGGAAGTGCGGCAGCCCGACCTGAACGCGCAGCTGGTGGCCGAGAACATCGCCTCTCAGCTGGAGCGCCGGATCTCTTTCCGCCGCGCCATGAAGGGCTGCATCGGCCGCAGCATGAAGCTGGGCGCCAAGGGCATCAAGACCAAGGTTTCCGGCCGTCTGGGCGGCGCCGAGATCGCCCGCAGCGAAGAGTACCATGACGGCACCATCCCGCTGCAGACCATCCGCGCCGACATCGACTATGGCTTTGCCGAGGCCAACACCACCTACGGCCGCATTGGCGTGAAGGTTTGGCTGTACAAGGGCGAGGTTTTGAATGACCGCGGCGGCGAGCGCCGCGAGCGTCCTGAGCGCCGGGAGCGCCGCGACCGCCGGGATGACCGCCGGGACCGCCGTGACCGCCGCCCCAATGGAAATAGGGAAGGAGGCCGCAGATAATGTTACTTCCAAAGCGCGTAAAATACCGCAGAGTTCAGAGAGGCCGCATGAAGGGCAAGGCCCTGCGCGGCAATAAGGTGACCTATGGCGATTTTGGCCTGCAGGCCCTGGAGCCCGCTTGGATCACCTCTAACCAGATCGAGGCCGCCCGTGTGGCCATGACCCGTTACTGCAAGCGTTTCGGCAAGGTCTGGATCAAGATTTTCCCCGACAAGCCCGTCACCCAGAAGCCCGCTGAAACCCGAATGGGTTCTGGTAAAGGCTCTCCCGAGTACTGGGTGGCCGTTGTAAAGCCCGGCAGGGTGATGTTCGAGCTGGGAGGCGTCAATGAGGCCACGGCCCGCGAGGCCCTGCGCCTGGCCGCCAACAAGCTCCCCATCAAGTGCAAATTCGTCATGAAAGAAACGGAGGCCAGTGAGTGATGAAAGCTGCAGAAATCAGAGAATTGACCGCTGACGAGCTGAACACCAAACTCGCCGACCTGAAGGCTGAGCTCTTCAACCTGCGTTTCCAGCTCGCTATCAATCAGCTTGACAACCCCATGCGCATTTCGGCTGTGAAGAAAGACATTGCCCGTGTGAAGACTGTCATCCGGGAGAACGAGCTCCGCGCCGACAACGCCTAAGGGAAGGGAGGATTAACAAGTGAGCGAACAGAGAAACATGAGAAAGACCGTTGTGGGCCGTGTTGTCAGCGACAAGATGGACAAGACCGTGGTCGTGGCCATTCAAGACAGCGTGAAGCACCCCATTTACAACAAGGTCATTAAGCGCACTGTGAAGCGCAAGGCCCATGACGAGAACAACGAGTGCCGCGTGGGCGACCGGGTCCGCATTATGGAGACCCGCCCCCTCTCCAAGGACAAGAGATGGCGCCTGGTGGAGATCATCGAAAAAGCCAAATAAAAACTGTTTGGCAGCTTTTTCAAGAACAAAACTATTTGGCTTTTAAGCAAAGGAGGAACGCACTGTGATTCAGCAGCAGTCTTACCTCAAGGTGGCCGACAACACCGGCGCGAAGGAGCTTATGTGCATCCGTGTGCTGGGCGGCACTGGCAGGAGGTATGCCAATATCGGCGACGTGGTGGTTGCTTCCGTTAAAAAAGCAGCACCCGGCGGCGTGGTTAAAAAAGGCGACGTGGTGAAGGCCGTTATCGTTCGGACTTCTTCCGGCGTTCGCCGCGAGGACGGCACCTACATCCGTTTCGACGAGAATGCGGCCGTTATCATCCGTGACGACAAAAACCCCCGGGGCACCCGTATTTTTGGGCCCGTGGCCCGCGAGCTGCGCGACAAGGAATACATGAAGATCCTGTCCCTGGCTCCCGAAGTTCTTTAATGGAGGTGCACTGATAATGAATAAGAAGATTCATGTAAAAACCGGTGACACCGTTATGATCATCAGCGGCAAGGACCGCGGCAAGGTGGGCAAGATCATGCAGGTCAGCCCCAAAGAGGGCAAGGTCATCGTAGAGAACGCCAACTTTGTCCAGAAGCATGTCAAGCCCCGCAGAATGGGTGAGCCCGGCGGCATTATCAAGGCCGAGAGCGCCATCTATGCCTGCAAGGTGCAGCTGATGTGCCCCCATTGCAACAAGCCCCGGCGTTTCCGCACCAAGGTGTTGGCTGACGGCACCAAGGAGCGCGTTTGCGTCAAGTGCGGCAATTCGCTGTAAGGGAGGAACAATCATGGCTAGAATGAAAGATTTCTATAAAGAAGAAGTGGCTCCCGCTCTGATGAAGAAATTTGGCTACAAGAGCGTGATGCAGATTCCCAAGCTGGATAAAATCGTCATCAACGTAGGCGCCGGCGAGGCCAAGGAGAACGCCAAGGCCATTGATTCCATCAGCGGCGACCTGGCCAAGATCACCGGCCAGAAGCCCGTGGTGTGCAAGGCCAAGAAGAGCGTGGCTAACTTTAAGCTGCGCGAGGGCATGCCCATTGGCGTGAAGGTCACCCTGCGGGGCGACCGCATGTACGAGTTCCTGGACCGCCTGTTCAACGTGGCCCTGCCCCGTGTGCGCGACTTCCGCGGCATTAACCCCAACAGCTTTGACGGGCGCGGCAACTACAACATGGGCATCCGCGAGCAGCTGATCTTCCCCGAGATCGACTACGACAAGGTCGACAAGGTGCGGGGCATGGACATCTGCTTTGTCACCACTGCCAATACGGACGAAGAGGCTCGGGAGTTCCTCACTCTGATGGGCGCTCCGTTTACGAAATAAGGAGGGATTATTGTGGCCAAGACTTCGATGAAGGTAAAACAGAAGAGACCCCAGAAGTATTCCACTCGGGAGTACAACCGCTGCAAGATCTGCGGCCGGCCGCATGCCTACCTTCGGAAATTCGGCATCTGCCGTATCTGCTTCCGGGAGCTTGCGTATAAGGGCGAGATCCCCGGGGTGAAAAAGGCAAGCTGGTAAATCATCAAGGAGGTACTAAGACATGCAAGTTACAGATACAATCGCCGATCTGCTGACCCGCATCCGCAACGCCCAGGCCGCCCGGCATGACACCGTGGAGGTGCCGGCCTCCAACATGAAGAAGGCCATTTGCCAGATCCTGGTGGACGAGGGCTATGTGAAGGGCTTTAACGTGACAGAAGACGGCAAGCAGGGGATGATTACCATTACCCTGAAGTACGCGAACGGCAAGCAGCCGGTGATCAAGGGCCTGAAGCGGGTTTCCAAGCCCGGCCTGCGCATCTACTCCAACGCGCAGGACCTGCCCAAGGTTATGAAGGGCCTCGGCGTGGCCATCATCTCCACCTCTAAGGGGATTATGACCGACCGGGCTGCCCGGAAAGAAAACGTCGGCGGCGAAGTGCTGGCGTTCATTTGGTAAAGAAGGGGGTGCGAGAGCATGTCGAGAATTGGAAGAAAACCCATCAATATTCCCGCTGGCGTTGAAGTGACTGTTAACGGCAGCGAAGTGACGGTAAAGGGCCCCAAGGGCACCCTGGACCAGACCTTCAACCCCAAGATGGCCATTGCCGTTGAGGGCAGCGAGATCCTGGTTACCCGTCCTGACGACGAAAAAGAGTCCCGTTCGCTCCACGGCCTGACCCGCACGCTCATCCACAATATGGTGGTTGGCGTGACGGAGGGCTTTTCCAAGACCCTGGAGGTTCAGGGTGTTGGCTACCGTGTGCAGAAGCAGGGCAAGGACCTGGTGATGAACCTGGGCTTTTCCCATCAGGTGGTGGTCTCTGAGAATGAGGACATCAAGATTGATGCCCCCAACCCCAACACCATCGTGATCTCTGGCATTGACAAGCAGAAGGTGGGCCAGTTCGCCGCCGAAGTGCGCGAGAAGCGTCCGCCGGAGCCTTACAAGGGCAAGGGCATCCGCTATGCTGGCGAGTTTGTTCGCCGCAAGGAAGGCAAGGCCGGTAAGGGCTCTAAGTAATAGGTAGAAGGAGTGAGAAATAATGGTCAATAAGGCAGATACAAACAAGGCGCGCCTCCGCCGCCACAAGAGAGTGCGCGGGAAGATCTCCGGCACGGCCGAGCGGCCCCGCCTGAACGTGTTCCGCTCCAGCGCCAATATCTATGCCCAGATCATCGACGACACCACCGGCCGCACCCTGTGCGCCGCATCCACCCTGGATAAGAGCTTTAACGGCTACGGCGGCAACAAAGAGGCCGCCCGCGAGGTGGGCAAGATGATCGCCCAGAAGGCAGCAGAAAAAGGCATCACCAACGTGGTCTTCGACCGCGGCGGTTATATCTTCCACGGCCGCGTCAAAGAGCTGGCCGAAGGCGCCCGCGAGGGCGGCCTCAACTTCTAAGCAAGGAGGAAATGATTTTGGCTAACATTGACGCTTCTACGCTGGACCTGCAAGAGCGGGTTGTGGCGATTAACCGTGTTTCTAAAACCGTCAAAGGCGGCCGGGTGATGAAGTTCTCCGCCCTGGTTGTGGTGGGCAACGGCGCCGGCATTGTGGGCTTTGGCATCGGCAAGGCCGCTGAGGTTCCGGACGCGATCCGCAAGGGCATCGAGGACGCCAAGAAGCATCTGACCACCATTGCCCTGCGGGGTTCTACCATTCCCCATGACATTATGGGCGAGTTTGGCGCCGGCCGCGTCATTCTGAAGCCCGCCGCCCCCGGTACCGGCGTTATCGCCGGCGGCCCGGTGCGTGCCGTGGTGGAGTGCGCCGGCATCCGGGACATCCGCGCCAAGGCGCTGCGTTCCAACAACCCCTGCAATGTGGTGCGGGCCACTCTGGCCGGCCTGACCCAGCTGCGCACCGCTGAAGAAGTGGCTGCCCTGCGTGGGAAGACCGCCAAAGAGATCCTGTAAGGGAGGGCCTGAACATGAAAATTACGCTGAAGAAGAGCCTGATCGGCTCTAAAAAGGACCAGATCGCCACGGCGATTTCTCTGGGGCTGAAGAAGGTGGGCGACACCACCGAGCAGCCCGACAACGCCCAGACCCAGGGCAAACTGAAGAAGATCAGCCATCTGATCGAGGTAAGCGAATAACTAGCTAAGGAGGTGCGTGACAATGAAGCTCAATCAGCTGACAGCTACGCCCGGCGCTACCAAGGAGCGCAAGCGTATCGGCAGAGGGTATGGCTCTGGCACCGGCAAGACCGCCGGTAAGGGCCACAAGGGCCAGAAGGCCCGCGCCGGCCACGGCCAGCGCCCCGGCTTTGAAGGCGGCCAGATGCCCATGCAGAGACGCCTGCCCAAGCGTGGCTTTAACAATATCTTTGCCAAGGAGATCGCCGCGGTGAACGTGGGGGCTCTGAACAAGTTTGAGGACGGCGCTTCTGTAGACGCCGCTGCCCTTGTTGAGGCTGGCATCCTGAATAAGAACTGCGACGGTGTGAAGATCCTTTCCAACGGGAAGCTGGAGAAGAAGCTTACCGTGAAGGCCAACGCCTTTTCCGCGGCTGCCAAGGAGAAGATCGAAGCCGCTGGCGGAAAGGCCGAGGTGATCTAAGTGTTTAACACGATCCGAAATGCATGGCGGATCCCGGACCTGCGCAAAAAGCTGCTGTACACGCTGCTCATCATCATCGTGTTCCGCTTTGGTTCGGTTATTCCAGCGCCCTTTCTGGACGCTGCGGCCCTTTCGGAACTGATGGCGAACGCGGGGCAGAACTCCGCCCTGGGCTACATCAACATGCTCACCGGCGGCGCGTTCTCCTACGCCTCTTTGTTTGCCATGGGCATCACGCCCTACATCAACAGCTCCATCATCATGCAGCTGCTGACCATTGCCATTCCGCCCCTGGAGCGCCTTGCGAAAGAGGGCGAGGAGGGCCGCAAGAAGATAGCCACCATCACCCGCTATGTCACTGTGGTGCTGGGCCTGATCCAGGGCGTGGCGTACTACTTCTATCTGCGGACCAACGGCATTGTGGCCTATACCGACGGCTTTGCCGGCGTGTTTGTGGCCGTGGTCATTGTGCTGACCTTTACGGCCGGCACCGCCCTGATCATGTGGATGGGCGAGCAGATCAATGAGAAGGGCGTGGGCAACGGCATCTCCATCATCCTGTTTGCCGGTATCGTCGCCCGGCTGCCGGTCACCTTCGGCACCGTGTGGCAGTATATGCAGCTGGGCATGGAGAGCGCGGCCACCAGCGGCCAGTACCTGGTGCTGGCGCCCCTGTTCATCGTGCTGTTCCTGATCGTCATTTGGGTCATCGTCTTTATGAACGAGTCCGAGCGGCGCATCCCTGTGCAGTACGCCAAGAAGGTGGTGGGCCGCAAGATGTACGGCGGCCAGAGCACGTTTCTGCCTGTTAAGGTGGCAATGAGCGGCGTGATGCCGGTGATTTTCGCCAGCTCCATCCTGTTCATTCCCCAGTTCATCCAGTTCTTCTGGAACCCCTCTGGCGGTTTTGGCAAGGCGGTTTTGGACGCCTTCTCCCAGACTGGGTGGCTGTATATCGTGCTCTACTTCCTGCTGATCGTCATGTTCGCTTATTTCTATATGTCCATCCAGTATAACCCGCTGGAAATGGCCAATAATCTCCGCCAGAACAACGGCACTATCCCGGGCATCCGCCCCGGCAAGCCCACGGCGGACTTTATCGCGAAGATCCTTTCCAAAGTCACCCTGATCGGGGCCCTGTTCCTGGCTTTTGTGGCCCTGATTCCGATTATCTATACCAACGTGACCGGCATGTATGGCCTCTCCCTGGGCGGCACTTCTATCATCATTATTGTGGGCGTTGCCCTTGAGACCGTCAAGCAGCTGGAATCCCAGATGATGCTGCGTCACTACAAAGGCTTTTTGGATTAACGGAAACGGAGGACGATACCATGAAGCTGATCCTGTTAGGTGCGCCTGGCGCCGGCAAAGGCACCCAGGCGGAAAAGATCTGCCAGAGAAACAACATCCCCACCATCTCGACGGGGAACATTCTCCGTGAGGCGCTGAAGAGCGGCACGGAAATGGGCCTGAAGGCCAAGACCTACATGGAGAGCGGCCAGTTGGTGCCCGATGAAATCCTCATCGGCATCATCAAGGACCGCCTGGCCCAGGAGGACTGCAAAGGCGGTTTCATCCTGGACGGCTTCCCCAGGACCATTCCCCAGGCCGAGGCTCTGGACAACATGGGTGTGGAGATCGACGCTGTCCTCGACATCGAGGTGGCGGATGAAGACATCATCACCCGTATGTCCGGACGCCGTGTTTGTGAAAGCTGCGGATCCTCTTACCATGTGCTGTACAAGCAGCCCAAGGAGGAGGGCAAGTGTGACATCTGCGGCGGCACCCTCGTCCAGCGCAAGGACGACCACCCCGACACTGTCAAGGAGCGGCTGGAGGTCTATCACACCCAGACAGAGCCCTTGAAGGAATATTACAGCAAGCAGGGCAAGCTGCTCGTGGTGCATGGGCAGGATAAGGTGGAGGACACCACCCGCCTGGTTATGGAGGCCCTGGAGGACCTCACATGATCGTGCTCAAAACGAGCCGCGAGCTCTCCATTATGCGCAAGGCAGGGAAGATCTCGCAAAAGGCTTTGCGGCTGGCTGGAGAGGCGGTCGAGCCCGGGGTTTCCACTTGGGAAATCGACAAGATTGTCCGCCAGTATATCGAGAGCGAGGGGGCAACCCCCAGCTTTCTGGGATACAGCGGCTATCCGGCCAGCGCCTGCATTTCTGTAAATAACGTGGTCATCCACGGCATACCCTCCAAAAGCACCATTCTAAAGCACGGCGACATCGTCAGCGTCGACGTAGGGGCGTTTTACCAAGGGTTCCATGGCGACAATGCCTGGACCTTCCCCTGCGGGCAGATCAGCGAGGAAGCCCGGGCGCTTTTGGAAGCCACAGAGAAGAGCCTGTTTTTAGGCATTGAGCAGGCCCGTCCCGGCAACCGCATTGGCGATGTGGGCCATGCGGTGCAGGGGTATGTCGAAGCTCGCGGTTACTCGGTGGTACGAGAATTCGTCGGCCACGGAGTAGGTGCGAAGCTCCATGAAGATCCCAGCGTTCCCAATTACGGCACGCCCGGCAGGGGCGTGCGGCTGATGCCCGGCATGGTCATCGCCATCGAGCCCATGATCAACGTGGGCAAGCCCGGGGTGAAGATCCTGGACGACGGCTGGACCACCGTGACCCAGGACGGAAGCCTTTCCGCCCACTTTGAGCACACCGTGGCCATCACTCCCGATGGGCCCGTGCTCCTCACCGCTTTGGACTGAGGAACGGCCATGGAGTGGAAACGGGGCCAGGTTGTGCGGTCGCTTGCCGGCCATGATCAAGGCAGCTTCCTCACCGTGCTGGAAGCCGCCCCGCCCTACGCGGTGGTGGCGGATGGAAAGCGCCGGCCCCTGGAGCGGCCCAAGCGGAAAAAGCTTTTCCACTTGGCGCCCACCAGCCAGGTGCTGCCCGAGGAGGCCTTAAAAACCAATCGACAAATTCGCGCCGCCCTGCGCTCCTTTGAGCAAGCGGCGGTAAAGTGAAGCGGAGGTTTTCCTATGTCAAAGCAGGACGTAATTGAAGTGCAGGGGGTCGTAAAGGAAGCGCTGCCCAATGCCACGTTTCAGGTAGAGCTTCCCAACGGGCACACGGTGCTGGCCCACATTTCCGGCAAGCTGCGGATGAACTTCATCCGCATCCTTCCCGGAGACAAGGTCACCATGGAAATGTCACCCTATGACCTGACCAAGGGCCGCATTACCTGGCGCTCGAAATAAACGCGAACAAGAACTGTATCCTTATAAAGGAGGCACATCATGAAAGTAAGACCTTCTGTTAAGAAAATGTGCGAAAAGTGCAAGATCATCAAGCGCAAGGGCAAGGTCATGGTCATCTGTGACAACCCCAAGCATAAGCAGCGCCAGGGCTAAGGGCCGGCGCAATACCATGGAGGTGTAAGAATGGCTCGTATTTCCGGTATTGACTTACCCAGAGACAAGCGGATTGAGATTGCCCTGACCTATATCTACGGCATCGGCCGCAAGACTGCCAGCAATATCTGCGCCCAGACCGGCGTGGACCCTGACATCCGGGTGAGAGACCTTTCTGAAGACGATACAGCGAAGCTGAGAGATTATATCGACAAGAACTGCCATGTGGAGGGCGACCTCCGCCGGGACGTTGCCTTTGATATCAAGCGCCTGATCGAGATTGGCTGCTATCGCGGTGTGCGCCACCGCAAGGGCCTGCCGGTCCGCGGCCAGCGCACCAAGACCAACGCCCGCACCCGCAAGGGCCCCCGCAAGACCATGGCCAACAAGAAGAAGTAAGAGGAGGGATTCTACATGGCAGCACAAAAGGGTACTAAGGGCGCTGTGCGCCGCCGCCGTGAGCGCAAGAATATCGAGCGCGGCGCCGCCCACATTCAGTCTACCTTCAACAACACCATCGTCACCATTACCGACACCCAGGGCAACGCTGTTTCCTGGGCCAGCTCTGGCGAGCTGGGCTTCCGCGGCTCCCGGAAATCCACTCCCTTCGCCGCGCAGACGGCCGCTGAGACCGCTGCCCGCCTGGCAATGGAGCATGGCATGAAGTCCGTGGAAGTTTACGTGAAGGGCCCCGGCGCCGGCCGTGAGGCCGCTATCCGCGCCCTGCAGGCCGCCGGCCTGGACGTGAGCATGATCAAGGACGTCACCCCCATTCCCCACAATGGTTGCCGCCCGCCGAAGCGCCGCCGCGTCTGAGTTGAAAGGAGAACAAAGCTATGGCTAAGAATATGCAGCCCATCGCAAAGCGCTGCCACGCGCTGGGGATCTCTCCTGCGGTTATGGGCTACGCGAAGAAAACCACCCACCGCAACCCCGGCAGCCAGATGAGAAGAAAGAAGGGCGAGTATGCCCTGCAGCTGCAGGAGAAGCAGAAAGTCAAGTTCGTTTACGGCATTCTGGAGAAGCAGTTCCGCTCTTATTATGAGAAGGCTACCCGCATGCCCGGCCGTCCCGGCGAAAACCTCCTGATCCTGGTGGAGCGCCGCCTGGACAACGTGGTGTACCGCCTGGGCTTTGCTACCACCCGCCGGGACGCCCGGCAGCTGGTGACCCACGGCCACTTCACTGTCAACGGCCAGAAGGTGGACATCCCCTCCTACCTGGTGAAGGTGGGCGACGTCATCGAGGTGAAGGCTTCCAGCCGTTCCTCTGTGAAGTTCTCCAAGCTCACCGGTGAGGACGCCCCCCTGGTGACCGTTCCCCAGTGGCTGGACCGGGAGAAGAACGCCCTGAAGGGCACTGTGGTACAAATGCCCGTCCGCGAAGATATCGACCTGCCCGTGGAAGAGCACCTCATCGTGGAGTTGTACTCCAAGTAATGCGGGCTCCCATTTTAAGCAGCAAAGTTTGCACTGTGTAAAAAGGAGGATCGCGGATGATTGAGATCGAGAGACCCAAGATTGAAATTGCTGAAATTTCGGAAAACGGCACATACGGCAAATTCGTGGTCGAGCCCCTGGAGCGGGGATTTGGCACCACGCTGGGCAACAGCCTGCGGCGGGTGCTGCTCTCCAGCCTGCCTGGGGTAGCCGTGAAATCCATCAAGATCGACGGCGTGCTCCACGAATTTTCCACCATCCCGGGGGTAAAGGAAGACGTCACCGAGATTGTGCTCAACATCAAGGGCCTGGTGGCGAAGCTGTACTGCGACGGCCCCAAGACCGTGGAGATCTCCGCGGAGGGCCCCTGCGAGGTTACGGCCGATTCCATTAAAAGCGACAGCGAGGTAGAGGTGCTGAACCCCGAGCTGCACATCGCCACCCTGGGCGAAGGGGCCAGGCTCTATATGGAGCTTACCCTGGATAAGGGAAGGGGCTATGTCTCGAACGAGCGCAACAAGCAGAATATGCCCGAAGGCGTGATCGGAGAGATTGCGGTCGATTCTATTTACACACCTGTGCTCAAGGTCAACTTCAATGTGGAAAGTACCCGCGTGGGCCAGAGCATCGACTATGACAAGCTGACACTGGAAGTTTGGACCAACGGCGTCATCAACGCCCAGGAGGCTGTCTCTCTGGCGGCCAAGGTCCTCACCGACCACCTGAACCTGTTTGTGGACCTGTCCGACAAGGGCAAGAGCACCGAGATCATGGTGGAAAAGGACGAGGGCGGCAAGGAAAAGGTGCTGGAGATGACCATTGAAGAGCTGGACCTGTCCGTCCGCTCCTTCAACTGCCTCAAGCGCGCCGGTATCAACACGGTGGAGGATCTGATCAACAAGTCCGAGGAGGACATGATGAAGGTCCGCAACCTGGGACGCAAGTCCCTGGAGGAAGTCGTGTGGAAGCTGGCTTCCCTGGGCTTCAGCCTGCGCAAGGAAGACGAATAAGAGCAACCTACTTTTTGATACGATAGGAGTGAATATCCATGCCGGGAACGAGAAAGCTGGGCCGTGAGACCGCCCATCGCACCGCTATGCTCCGTGGCTTGGTGACCTTCTTCCTGGAGAACGGGAAGATCGAGACCACCGTGACCCGCGCCAAGGAAGTGCGCGCCATGGCGGAAAAGATGATCACCATTGCCAAGCAGGATAACCTGCACAACAAGCGCCTGGTGATGAGCTTCATCACCAAGGAGAGCGTGACCAACAAGCTGTTCACGGAGATCGCCCCCAAGTATGCTGACCGCAACGGCGGCTACACCCGCATCACCAAGCTGGGGCCCCGCCGCGGCGACGCTGCTGAGATGGCGATTCTGGAGCTGGTTTAAGGAAAAAGCTCTGAGAAGAGCAGTGATCTAGAAATACAAGCCGCGGCCAGCATTGGAAAAGGGACCTTCTTTTCCAATGCTGCGGCAAAGAGGAAGCCCGTGGGCGCAAGCCTGCGGGCTTCCTCTTTGCAATGCGAGCGACGCTGCTGAGATGGCGATTCTGGAGCTGGTTTAAGGAAAAAGCTCTGAGAAGAGCAGTGATCTAGAAATACAAGCCGCGGCCGGCATTGGAAAAGGGACCTTCTTTTCCAATGCTGCGGCAAAGAGGAAGCCCGTGGGCGTAAGCCTGGGGGCTTCCTTTTTTTGCGCAAAAAAGAGAGGGCAGCCGCTGCCCTCTCTTTCCCATTCTATGTGAGAAGAAAATGCCGTTCAGTTTTCCCAGTACATCTTGGTCTTGGTGTTGATTTCCCCGGACTCCAGCGCAAGGGTCATGGGGGCGGGGGCCGCTCCCGCCAGGCCGCCCCGCTCGGGGATGGTCAGGTCGCTGTGCAGGGTGAGCTTGCTGCCGGTGAACTCCAGGGTCAGCACCAGGCCGGTGGACATGCGGGTGTTGCGGATCTCCACCTCCAGCCGGTCGTGGGCCCTCCAGGCGCCGTTGGCCCCAAAGACCGTCCCGTCGATGAGGGAGTCCTCAAAGTGGCCGGTCATGCCCAGGCGCAGCTCCCGGGTGCCGTTGTCCTGGTGGAACAGCAGCCGGGCGTCGTCCCCCTGAAAGTGGAACTCCAAGCGCTGCAGCTTGCCACCCACGTCGCTGAAGTGTCCGCCCCCGGCTACCAGGTCGTACAGGCCGGGGATAGAGCCCTCCGGCAGGTACACGGCGCCGTGGAGGGAGGCCTCCGCCCCGGGGTTGCGTTTGCCCAGCTTGGGGTTCAGCTCCAAACGCTCCAGGCGTTTTTGAAGCCGGTGCTGGGCGTGGGGGTCCTCCGGCAAGGGGCTGTCGGAAAAGGCGGGAAGCAGCTTGTCCCACAGGGCGGTGAGGACTGCCTGCAGCCGCATAGAGGCGGACTGGATGACCACCACCGCGTCCTGGGGCCCCAGCACTACGCCATACTGCCCAAAGGCGCCGTCCCCCCGGAAAATGCCGGGCTTCGAGCAGCGCCAGAATTGGAAGCCGTAACCGGCGTGCCAGTCCGGGTCCCCATCCCAGCCGGGGCCCTTGTTCTCAATCTGCTTGGATGTGGCCGTCTCAAACCATTCCGCGTTTAAAAGCTGGCGGCCCTCCCAAACGCCCTTGTTGGCCACAAATTGGGTGAAGCGCGCCATAGCGTCCAGGGTGAGGTAAGAGCCGGCGCCGCCCATTTCTGTGCCGTCCGACAGGGCGTGGCAGTGCACATCCCCCATGCCCAGGGGCTCGAAGAGCCGGGGCTTTAGGAACTGGGTCAGGGTTTGCCCCGTCTTCCGTGCCAGGATGGCGGCAAGCAGGTTGGTGCCGGCGGTGTTGTAGAGGAAATGGGTGCCGGGCTCGTAGACGAAGGGGTGATGGAGGAAGGAGGCAATCCAATCCGGGTCATCCTGCCCCAGGTTGGGGATCTCGGTGGCGTGGCCGCAGCCCATCATCAGCAGGTGGCGCACCTGGCACTTTTGCAGGTTCTCGCTGGGTTCCTCCGGGATCTTGTCCGGGAAGAGGTCCACCAGCCGGTCATCCAGGGAGAGCAGCCCCTCCTGTACGGCAAAGCCGATGGCAGTGGAGGTCAGGCTCTTGGTGAAGGAGAACATGGCGTGGGGGGTCTGAGGGTTGTAGGGCTTCCAATGGCCCTGGGCAAAGACCTTGCCGTGGCGCAGCAGCATAAAGCTGTGCATCTCAATGCCATAGCGGTAGAGCTCATCCAGCAGGTCCAGCACGGCCTGGGAGGGCACGCCCACACTTTCGGGAGAAACGCGGGGAAATTCCATGAGGCAGCATCCTTTCTAAAACGGTTTTTATCGCAAGAGCGGAAAAGCTCCGGTGTCTTTTCAAGCAAAGGGGCCTATGCCGGCACCCTGCTAAAAAGCCCTGTGAAAAAAGTGTAGCACAGATTAAACGGGAATGCAATGCGGCATACTAGCCATGACCGGATGAAAAATGAAAAGAGAGGGGACCATCACATGGTAAAGATCCAGAAGGTATATGGCTGCGAGATCTTGGATTCCCGGGGGAATCCCACGGTTAGCGCCACGGTGCAGCTCTCCGACGGCACCATGGGCACAGCCGCGGCGCCCTCCGGGGCTTCCACCGGCAAGTTCGAGGCCGTGGAGCTGCGGGACGGGGACCAGCGCCGGTATGGGGGCAAAGGGGTGCTCAAGGCGGTGCGGAACATTGCGGAGGTCATTTCCCCGGCACTGGAGAAAATCCCCAGCCTGACGGTCCGGGAGATTGACCGGGTGCTGCTGCGGCTGGACGCCACCCCCAACAAGGCCCGCTTGGGGGCCAACGCCACTCTGGCAGTGTCCATGGCGGCGGCCCGGGCCATTGCCGCTCACTACCGCATGCCCCTGTACCGGTTTTTGGGCGGGGCCAACGCCCACACCCTGCCCCTGCCCATGATGAATATTCTCAACGGCGGGGCCCACGCGGGCAACAACATCGACATCCAAGAGTTTATGATCGTTCCCACCGGGGCCTGCTGCTTCCGGGAGGGGCTGCGCTGGTGCGCGGAGATCTATCACACCCTGGGCGCCCAGCTGAAGGAGCGGGGGCTTTCCACCGGCGTGGGGGACGAGGGCGGCTTTGCCCCCGACCTGGAGAGCGACGAGGCCGCCATTGAGGCGGTGCTGGCGGCCATCGAAAAGGCGGGATACGGCGGCAAGGTGCAGCTGGCCCTGGACGCCGCTGGCAGCGAATGGGCCCAGGGGAACCGCTACCGCCTGCCCAAGCGGGGGAAGGAGCTCTCCACCCAGGATTTGATCGCCTATTGGGAGGGGCTGGTGGAGAAATACCCCATCCGGTCCATTGAGGACCCCCTGGGGGAAGAGGACTTTGCGGGCTGGGCAGAGCTGACCCGCCGCCTGGGGGACAGGGTCCAGCTGGTGGGGGACGACCTGTTTGTCACCAACCTGGAGCGGCTGCAGCAGGGTATCGACGAGGGGGCTGGCAACGCCATCCTCATCAAGCCCAACCAGATCGGCACCCTCTCCGAGACCTTGGACTGCATGGAGCTGGCCAAGCGCAGCGGATACAGGACCATCGTCTCCCACCGCTCCGGCGAGACGGAGGACACCTTCATCGCCGACCTGGCGGTGGGTGTCAACGCCGGGCAGATCAAGACCGGCGCCCCCTGCCGCACAGAGCGGGTGGCCAAGTACAACCGCCTGCTGCGCATTGAGGAGTGCGAGTGCCCCGAGGCCCAGCGCCGGGAAAAGTGACCTCTGCATAAACCTGCCTCCCGCCGGGAAGACTGGGGGAGAAGACCGGCCGGAAGGAGGGGGAGAGATGGAAAAGCATGTGCTGATCGTGGCCACCACCCAGGATTTCCTGCTGAAATTTGAGAGGGACAATGTAAGGCTCCTTCAGGAGATGGGCTATACGGTCCACTATGCCGCCAACCTGAGGGAGCCCGCCTATGTTTCGGACGGGGCGCGCATCCGGGCCCTGGGGGTGGAGGTCCACCACATCAGAGCTGCCCGCTCCCCCTATCTGCTGCGGGAAAACCGCGCTGCCCTGTCCCAGCTGCTAGAGCTGGTGGGGCGCTACCCAATTCGGGCTATCCACTGCCACACCCCGGTGGGGGGCCTGCTGGGAAGGCTGACGGGGCGTTTCTCCCGGGAGCGGCCAGTGGTGGTGTACACGGCCCACGGGTTCCACTTTTTCCGGGGGGCGCCCCTGTACAACCGGCTGGCCTTTTATCCCGTGGAGCGGGGCCTGGCCCGCTTTACGGATGTTTTGGTCACCATCAACGCGGAGGACTACCGGGCGGCCCGAAAGCTGCCCTTGCCCCCCGGCGGCAAGGTGTTCCGCCTGCCGGGAGTGGGCCTGGACCGGGCCCTGTTTTCCCCTCTGCCCGCCCCGGAGCGCCAGGCGCTGCGCAGGCGGCTGGGGGTGGGGCCCCAAGAGCTGTTCCTCCTCTCGGTGGGGGAGCTGAACTTGAACAAGAACCACCGGGTGGTGCTGGAGGCCCTCTCCCTGCTGAAAGGGCAGCCCGGTGGCCTGGAGGGCATCCGCTACGGCATCTGCGGGGAAGGCTTCTCCCGGCCCATGCTCTCCCAGGAGATCCGGGAGAGGGGCCTCTCGGACACGGTGACCCTTTACGGCTACCGGCCGGATATCCCCCAGCTGTTGGCCTGCGCCGACGCCACCGTGTTCCCCTCCCGCCGGGAGGGGCTGGGCATGGCGGGGCTGGAATCCCTGGCCATGGGGGTGCCCGTGCTGGCGGCGGACAACCGGGGCACCCGGGAGTACATGGTCCACGGGAAGAACGGGCTGGTCTACCCCTGGGATGACCCGGCGGGCTTTGCCCGGGGCATTGCCCTGCTGCGGGGGATGGACCCGGCCCGCCGCCAGGCCATGAGCCGGCGGTGCGTGGACTCGGTGGCACCCTTTGACAGGAGCCGGTCCCAGCAGGTGATGAGGGCTGTGTACCGGGAGATGGACAGAAAGGTGAGGGAGCGTTATGAGACAGGACCCCTTGGTCAGCGTAGTAATGGGCTCGTTTGAGCCCTGCTGGAGCAGGCTCCGCCGGGCGGTGGACTCCCTGGTGGGACAGACCCTACCAGAGTGGGAGCTGCTCCTCTGGGACGACGGCTCCTCCCCCCAGGGGGCTCTGGCGCTGGAACAGGCCGCCCGGCTGGACCCCCGGGTGCGGCTGGTCCACGCCGGGGAAAACCGGGGGCTGGCCCATGGCTTGAACCAGTGTGTGGAAAGGGCCCGCGGCCCCTACATCGCCCGTCTGGACGACGACGACCTGTGTTTTCCACAGCGGCTGCGGCGGCAGGTGGATTTTTTGTGGGAACACCCCGCCTACCAGTGGGTGGGGTCGGCGGCGCTGCTGCTGGATGAAAGCGGCCCCTGGGGCAGGCTGCGTCCCCCCACCCGCCCGGGGCGGCGGGACTTCCTCCGCGCCTCTCCCTATATCCACCCCTCGGTGATGTTCCGCCGGGAGGTGCTGGAGCTGGCCGGGGGCTACCGGGAGGACAAGGCCCTTTTCGGCTGCGAGGACTACGAGCTGTTTGCCCGGCTCCACAGCCGGGGCTTTCGGGGCTATAATCTGCCGGAGTGCCTTTTGGGCTATTGGGAGAGCCGGGCCTCCTACGCCAAGCGCACCCCGGCCCGCCGCCTGCGGGAGGCAGCCCTCCGCTGCCGGGCGCTGCCCCGGCTGGGCCTCCCCCTGCCGGAGGCTCTGTGGGGTGCAGCCCGCCCTCTGGCGGTGAGCCTGGTGCCCCCTGGGGTGCAATACCGGCTCAAGCGCTGGGAAAGGGGGCTGCCCCATGGATGAGCGGAGCGCCCTCTACCGCAGCTTGGCGGGGGATCCCATCGCCCGGCGGGTGGAGGGGCTGCCCGGCTCCTCCCCGTGGGAGCAGGCCGCCTGCTGGGCGCTGGCCCCGGCCGTGGGGGCCTTTTCCCAGTGGGTGCTGGGCCGGGCCCTGAAGGACGGGGTAAGGCGGCTGTACTTCCTCTCCCGGGACGGCTGGCACTTCTATCACATGGCCCAAAGGCTGTGCCGCGCCTGGAGCTTGCCGGTGGAGTGCCGGTATCTCTACGGCTCCCGGTACGCCTGGCGGCTGCCCCTGTACCACACGGACCACCGGCGGGCCCTCTCCCAGCTGTGCGGGAAGTTGCTTTCTCCCACGCTGGAGGGAGTGCTGCGCCAGGCGGGGCTTTCCCCAGAAGAACGCGCCGGGGTGCTGGGAGAGCTGGCGGTTTCGGGGAACAGTGTCCTTTCCCCCGGGGAGCGAAGGGCGCTGTTCCAGAAGCTGAAAGCCTGTCCCCGGTTCCTGTTCCTGATGGACCGGAGCTCCCGCCAGGCATTGCCCGGGCTTGCCGGGTATCTCCGGCAAGAGGGCCTTTTGGAGGGCGTCCCCTGGGCCCTGGTGGACAGCGGCTGGATGGGCTCTACCCAGGAGACCCTGGCCCAGGCCCTGGCTTTGCTGGGGGCCGCTCAGGGGCCCCGGGGCTATTACTGGGGGCTGTACCGGGCGCCCCAGCTGGGGCGGTGGGCTTGCTATTCCTTTTCTCCGGGGAGGGAGCTGAAGCGCCAGGCGGGCTTCTGCCCCGGTTTTTTCGAGGCGGCGCTGGCTGCCCCCCAGGGCATGGCCTTGGGCTATGAGGAGCGCCGGGGCCGCTTTATCCCCCGGCTGGGAGATCCTCCGCACGGGGGAACGGTTTCCCAGGAGCTGGAGGAGCTCTTCGCAGACTATGGGGAAAAGCTGCTCCAAGAGGGAGCGCCCCGGAACCTGCTGGGCCGGGCTGCGGCGGAGCTGCCCCGGGTCTGCTCCCTTTTGGAACAGCTGATGACTTGGCCCACCCGCCAGGAGGCGTCCGCCTTTGGGGCGCTGCCTTTTTGGGACAGCCCGTTGGAGGGAGCGGCCGGGCCCCTGGCCTCCCCGCCGGGCGGGAAAAGCCCTTGGCCCGAGGGCAGCGCCGCGCTGTATGGAAAGTGCCCAAAACAAGAGCTGGCGGCCTTGCGGGCCCGCCGTTGGGCCAGGGTGTTCAAGCTGGCCTGGAAGGCTTAGAAAGCGGAAAGGAGCGCGTTATGGAAAAACGGGAGCAGTGGCGGCAGTATGGCTTTGTCATCCAGCAGCTTACCAGCCGGGAGCTGAAGAGAAAGTACGCCCGGTCGGCACTGGGGGTGCTGTGGAGCGTTCTCAACCCCCTGCTCTCTATGGGGGTGCTTTCCCTGATCTTCTCCCAGATGTTCCGGCGCTCCATCGAGAACTACCCCATCTACTACCTGACGGGGTACCTGCTGTGGCAGGCCTTTACCGCCACCACCAACACGGCCATGACTACCCTGGCGGACAACCGCCCCCTTCTTTTGAAGGTGAAGTTCCCCATGGAGCTGTTCATCCTGGCCAGGGCGGCCACCGCCCTGGTGAACCTGGGATATTCCTTTTTGGCCTATGGGGTGATGCTGCTGGTGTTCCGCATCCCCCTCAGCGGGGCGGCCTTGGCCGTGGTGCCGGTGGTGGCCTGCCTCTCCCTCTTTTCCCTGGGAATGTCCTACGCCCTTGCCGCGGCCTATGTATTCTTTGGGGATGTGAAGCACCTGTACGCCGTGGCCTTGACCCTGTGGATGTACTGTTCAGCCATCTTTTACCCGGCGGACCAGCTCTCCGGGCCCATCCGCTGGGTGGTGGAGGTAAACCCCCTGTACCTGTTTATCCGGGTGCTGCGCAGCGCGGTGATGGAGGCCCAGCCCCCCAGCGGGGGAGAGCTGCTGCTCATGGTCCTGTGGGGCGGGGGCGTGTACCTGGTGGGCCGGGGGATCTTCCGGGCCTGCCGGGAGGCCGTCCTGCGGCGGCTGTGAGGGTACCGGCATGGAACAGAACACACCTGTCATCCAAGTGGAGCATGTAACCATGGAGTTCCGCCGGTCCCAAAGCCCGGCGGACAGCTTGAAAGAGCTGCTGCTCTCCCGGCGGCAGCGACCCCAGCCCTTCCGGGCTCTGGAGGACATGAGCTTTTCCGTGGCCCAGGGCCAGGTGGTGGGCATTGTGGGGAAAAACGGTTCGGGGAAGAGCACCCTGCTAAAGCTCATTGCCGGGGCATTGACCCCCACCGCCGGGCGCATCCTGGTGGACCGGGACAAGGTGCAGCTGCTGACCTTGGGCACCGGCTTTGACCCGGAGCTGACCGGCCGGGAGAACCTGTTCTTGAACGGGGCTCTCATCGGCCGCAGCCGGAAATTTCTTCAGGAGAATTATAATTCCATCGTGGAGTTCGCGGAGCTGGCGGGCTTTATGGAGGAGCGGGTGAAGAACTACTCCTCGGGCATGGTGTCCCGGCTGGGGTTTGCCATCGCTACCGCCGGGGACGCCCCAGAGATCCTGATTTTGGACGAGGTCCTCAGCGTGGGGGACATGTTCTTCCGCAAAAAGAGCGAGGCCCGCATCCGGGAGCTGATCCACGGGGGCTCCACGGTGCTGATTGTCTCCCACTCGCCGGGGGTCATCCGGGAGAACTGCACCCAGGCCCTCTGGTTGGACCGGGGCCGCCTGCGCCGGCAGGGAAGTCCCCAGGAGGTCTGTGCCGCCTATGAGGCCCAGACCTGACGACGATTTTGGAAAGGAGCATGGCTGTGAAAGAGCAGTTGTACCGGATGATCTTCCGTTCCCCCCAGGCGCGGGAGCGCTGGGAGGCCCTGCGGCGGGAGGGAACCCCCCGGTGGAGGGCCTTGGCCGCCCTGCCTCTGGGCGCCCGGGAGGAGGGCCGCCCCCTGCCCGCTCAGGAGAGCGAGTCCGCCCGCAGCCGCCGGGAACCGCCCCGGGCGCTGGCCCGCAGGCTGGCGCATTTCGATGTGGTGAGCTTCGATGTCTTCGACACCCTCCTCCTTCGGGACGTGGACCGGCCGGAGGAGGTGTTCTCCTTTGTGGGGGCCAAGCTGGGCTATCCGGACTTCCGCCGCCTGCGGGTGGAGGCGGAGCGCCGGGCACGGGAGAAGAAGAGCCGGGCCCCAGGCGCCGGGGAGGTGACCCTTTCGGAAATTTGGCAGGAGCTAGAGCGGATGACCGCCCTGCCCCCGGCGGAGGGCATGGCTGCCGAACGGGAGGCGGAGGCCGCCCTCTGCCGGGCCAACCCCTATTTCCTGCCGGTGGTGGCAGAACTGCGCCGCATGGGAAAGGAGCTGGCGCTCCTCTCTGACATGTACCTGCCGGGGGAGTTCCTCCAGCAGCTGGTGGAGCAGGCGGGCTACGGCCGGTTCTCCCGCTGCCTGGTCTCCGGGGAGGCAGGCGTTTCAAAAGGAGCGGGCGGGCTGTTCCGCCGCCTGCGGGAGGCGTACCCGCCCGGCACCGCTTTTGCCCATGTGGGGGACCACCCCCTGTCCGATGGGGCCCGGGCCCAGGAGCAGGGATTTGTCCCTTTCCCCTACGAGAACGTCCACCGGGCTGGAGGGCCCTTTCGGGCCAAGGATCTCTCCCCCCTGGTGGGCAGCGTGTACCGGGCCCTGGTAAACCGGAAGCTACACAACGGCCGGTGGGAATTTTCCCGGGCGTATGAGTACGGCTTTGTGTACGGCGGCCTCTTTGCCTTGGGTTATTGCCGGTTTATCCGGGAGTACGCCCAGAGGAAGGGTGTGGACCGCCTGCTGTTCCTCTCCCGGGACGGGGCGGTTTTGCGCAAGCTCTACCAGCGGCTGTACCCGGAGGACCCCCGGCCGGTGTACGCCTACTGGTCCCGCCGGGCGGCCATGAAGGTCTGCGCCGGGCTGTTCCCCGAGGACTTTTTCCGGCGGTTCCTGTCCCACAAGGCGGACGGCCGCCGGACTTTGGGGGAGGCCCTGCACAGCATGGAGCTGGAGGCCCTGCTGCCCGGCCTGTGCCGTTCTCTAAAGCTGGGCCCCGCCGCCCCGCTGACGCATAAAACCGCCCGGGCGGTCCAAGACTACCTCACAGAGGCGTGGGACCAGGTGCTGGCGGTGTATGCCCCCCAGCGGGAGGCCGCCGGCGCCTACTATAAGAAGCTGCTGGAAGGCTGCAAGCGGGCTGCCGCCGTGGATATCGGCTGGGCGGGCACTGGGGCGGTGAGCCTCTCTTTTGCCGCCCAGAAGCTGTGGGGCCTGCCCTGCCGGATCAGCGGCCTGTTGGCAGGCACCAACGCCCAGAGCACCCCGGAGTGGGACAGCGCCGAGCCCCTGCTTCTCACCGGGCAGCTGGAAAGCTACCTTTTCTCCTCCCGGGAAAACCGGGACCTGTGGAAGCGCCACGACCCGCGCCTGGGGCACAACCTCTTCTGGGAGCTGCTGCTGGGGGCGGAAGAGGGCAGCTTGGTGGGGTTTTACCCCGCCCCTGAAGAGGGGTACCGGCTGGAGTTTTCCCCCGCTCCCCATAGGGAGGCGGTGGGGGACATCCACCGGGGGCTGCTGGACTTCGGGGAAGAATTTGTGGACACGGAAAAACGGCTGGGGCTTTCCTTGCCCATCTCCGGCCGGGACGCTTACGCCCCCCTGCTGGAGGTGTTCTCTGGAAAAAACGCCCCCTACCGCCGGGAATGGGAGGCGTTTCTGGATGAACCGGGCATTGGGTAAAGGGGTGCTGTACCACGCGGTCAGTTCCTATCAGTTGTTGGAGGCGATGCTGCACCGGCGGCTGTTTCACCGGGAGGAGCGGGCCACCCTGCTGCTGCCGGACTTTATCGTGGGGAAATACCCCCAGTGGCAGCGGCTGGAAGGGCCCTTCTTTGACCGGGTGGCCCTGTTCCCCTATCTGCTGATCCCCCACGGGGAGGAGGGCCGGGTCCTTGCGGACACAGCCGCCGCCTGGCAGAGCCTGGGCCTGCCCCCGGCAGAGAGCTTCTTCAAGCGGTATGTGATGGGGGCACACTTCTACTTTTCCCTGTATCTGGAGGCCAAGGGCCTGCCCTTCTCCTTTTTCGAGGACGCGGCGGGAGCCTTGAGCCGCCCGGACCAGGCTGCCGCCATCCTGGGGAGGAAGTTCCCCCAGCACGCGGAGCTGGCCCGGCGCCACGGGCTGTTCTCCGGGGAGAACCCCCTCATCCGGGAGGTGTTCTGCTGCCTGGAAGCCCAGGCCCGCTTCCCCCAGCTGCCCGTGCCGGTGTGGGACTTTTCCGTGGAGCGGGCCCTGGAGGCCCTCTCCCCCTGGGAGCGATGGCGGCTGGTGCGGTTTTTCGTGCCCCAGCCCCTCCGTTGCAGGGGAGAGGCCCTGCTGCTGACCCAGCAATTCTCCGCCCTGGGCATGCTCACGGAGGAGCAGCAGCGGGAGCTGTACCGCTCTCTGGCGGAGGGCCTTTTGCGGGGGGTGCCCCTGCTCATTAAAAAACACCCGGACGACCCCCTAAACTATGGGGAGGTGTTCCCCGGGGCTAGAACCATCGGGCCGGTGTTCCCCGCGGAGCTTTTGCCCTATGTGTTCCGGGGGAAGCGGCCCCAGCGGGTGTACGCCTTCGATTCCGCCAGCCTGGCAAACTTAGGGGAGCACTTTGAGACCGTGGGGCTGGGCAGCGTAGAGGTGACCGCCCCCAAGGGAAAACCTGTTGGAAAGGAGGAGCTTCATGCCTAAGAGCCTTGCCCTTGTCAATTCTGTGTACCATCTGCTCACGGTGGTGAATCTGCAGCACTTGGCTCCCCCCGGGGAGGAGACCGACCTGCTGGTCTCGGACATCACCCCTGGCCTTCAGGACCTCATTCCCCGCCTGGGGGAGACCGGCCTGTTCGCCCGGGTCCTTCCCGTGGGGAGCAAGGACTTGGGGGAGCGCTTTCCCATGAACCAGGAGGGGCCGGCGGCCCGCTGCCTGGAGGAGGGGGAGGCCCACCTCCGCTGGGCCTTGGGCGGGGAGCTGGAGGGGGAGTACCGCCGGGTGCTGTTCCCCAACTTCGACTGGCTGGCCCGGCTGCTGGCCTGCCGCTACAGCTGCCCCTTCTACTGGGTGGAGGACGGCTTTTCCAGCTATGTCATCGACTTTGCCCGGCCGGACCGGGCGGCGGTCAACCGGCACCCGTTGGGGGCTAGGCTGGGGGAGAGGACGGAGGCCGCCCTGCTCTACGAGCCCCGCCTGGCCATGCGGGGGGACGGGCGGAAAAACCTGCCCCTGCCCAAGCTCTCCCGGCAGGATGGCGCCCTGCGGGAGCTGCTGAACTTTGTCTTTGCCTATCACCCGCCCCAGGACCTGCCCCCCTTCCTCTTTTTGGAGCAGTCCTTCCGGGCGGAAAACATTCCAGGCAACGACCTGGAGCTGATGGCCCAGTGCCAGCAGGCGGTGGGGCCGGGCCGCTTCGGCGTGAAGCCCCACCCCAGGAACGGGGACCACCTGCTCCAGGCTTTGGGGCTCTCCCGCAAGGTGGGCTTGTCCGTTCCCTGGGAGCTGTTTTTGCTCAACCAGGAGCCGCCCCGGCCCACGGTGCTGACGGTGTGCTCTAACGGGGCTCTCAGCGGCAGGCTGTGCCTGGGGCTGGAGGACGATACAGTGATGCTCTACAAGCTCTACACCGGAAAGGTGCTGTGGAAGGAAAACCAGGTGCTCTCCCGGTATTTGGAGGCGTTCCGGCGCCAGTTTGCCGGGCGGAATTACTATGTGCCGGAGACCGTGTTCGAGCTGCGGAACGTGCTGAAGGTTTTGGGAGGACAGTATGGAGGTTAAGGTTTCCCTGATTATCCCCGTGTATGGGGTGGAAAATTACCTGGAGCGGGCGGTGGATTCCGCCCTGGCCCAGACCTTGGAGGAGAAGGAGGTCATCCTGGTGGATGACGGCAGCCCCGACGCCTGCCCCCAGATCTGCGACCGCTATGCCGCCGGATATCCAGGGGTGGTGCGGGTGCTCCACCAGGAGAACCAGGGCCTGGGCATGGCCCGCAACGCCGGGGCCCGCCTGGCCCGGGGGGAGTATATCGCCTTTATGGACTCGGACGACACCATCGAGCCGGAGATGCTCTCCTCCCTCTATGAGAAGGCCAAGGAGGGGGATTTCGACTGGGTGATGTGCGACGTGCGCATCCGCTATGTGGAGGAGGGGCGGGAGGTGGAGGTGCCCTCCTATCCCCGGGAAGAGGTGGACCTGGCGGACTACATCGCCCACGGCAACAACATCACCTACAGCGTGAACAAGCTGTACAAGCGCTCCATTTGGGAGAGGGAACGCTATGAGAAGATGCTCTTTGAGGATATCGCCCTCATCCCCTCCCTGGTGACCCGCTACCACCGCATGGCCTATGTGCCCCGGGCCTTTTACAATTACTACCGCCGGGGGAACACCATCTCCACCACCCCCACCGGGGACACGGTGGATATCGTCAAGGCCTTCCGGAAATTCCTCACCACCTGCGACCCCGCCTACCGGGAAGAGGCCGTGTACGCCGCGGCCCGCCAGCTGCTGTGGAACATGACCCAGTCCCGTCCCCTGTTTTTGCCGGACTTTATCGCCTTCCTCCACGAGTTTGAGGCGGATTTCCGCCTGAACCCCTACCTCAGGCAGGATAAGGAAGCGGGAAAGCTGGTGGACTATTTGGAGACCCCCGTGCTGCCGGACACCTTGGTCTGCGCCCACTGCCGCCGGGAGCTGCCTCCAGAGCTTTTGCGGGCCGTAAAGGAGCACTTTCCCCATGCCCGGGTGGTGGAGCCGGACGAAAGCTGGCTCTCCCGGGAGGAGGTGCCGGAAAATGTGCGCCAGGCCGCGGAGCAGGGCCATTGGCGGTATGTGGAGGAGTATCTGTCCCTGCTGTGCCTGTGGGAGGAGGGGGGCATTGCCCTTTCCCAAGAGGCCCTTCCCAGCCTTCTGCTCAAACGCCGCCGGATGGAGAAGGCCTTTTTCGGCTTTGAGAACCAGGAGGACCTGACCACCCTGTGCTTAGGGGCCGCCCCCCGCCACTATGTCATCCGGGCCTTGCTGGATTCCTACCGGGAGGAGCACCTCTACAACCGTGCGTTCCTGCCCCTGGCGGAGCGGCTGCGGGACTTTCTCATCACCCGGTTTCACTTAAAGCCCAACGGCCGCCGCCAAGTGCTGGAAGGGGACGTGGTGGTCCACCTGCCCAGCGTGCTGGCCTATGACCTGCACGACGGGGAAAACTGCTGCAAACACAACTTCCCCGCCCCGGAGGGCTGCGAGGTGGTCAGCGGGCAGGTGCTGGCGTTCTGGTCCCAGCGGGTGCTGGAGAACTGGAGCCTGTTCAAGCGGGAGAGGGAAAAGGGCCGCGCCCCGGGAAAAGCCCCTGCCCCGCAGAAGGCAGCGGCGGCAGGGTGCACCCAAGAGCAGCTGGAGGCCGAGGGCCGCCGGGTGGCCCAGCTCTATGAGAGCTCCACCAGCTGGAAGGTGACCCGGCCCCTGCGGGCGCTGGCCCGCCTGTGGAAAAAGGAGCCCCGCTAGAACAGGAGATCATCATTTTCCCGCAGTGCCTGCGGGATTGTTCAAGGAGGTAAACGCGATGCGTGTGATCGGAATTATCCCCGCCCGGTTCGACTCCAGCCGCTTTAAGGGCAAGCCCCTGGCGGACCTGTGCGGCCGGCCCATGCTGTGGTGGGTGTACCATCAGGTGAAAAAGGCCAAGCGCCTGGCGGAGGTGTGGGTGGCCACGGACCACGAGGCCATCCGCCAGGCCTGCGGGGAGTACCAGATCCCCTGCAAAATGACTTCACCCCAGTGCCCCACCAGCACCCAGCGGGTGTACGAGGCGGCCCAGTCCCTGAAGGCGGACCTGTACGTCTGCGTCAACGGGGACGAGCCCCTGCTGGACCCCGCCCTGGTGGACGCGGTGGTGCCGGATTCTCTGGAGGGGTTCTTCGCCGCCAATTTGATGGCGCCTATCCACTCCCCGGTGGAGGCGGTGGATGACACCAACATCAAGGTGGTGGCGGATGAGGCGGGCAACGCCCTGTTCTTCTCCCGCAGCCCCATCCCCCACCCCAAGGCCAGCGTGGAGTACCAGTTCTACAAGCACCTGGGGGTGCTGTGCTACACCCGGGCGGCCTTGGAGTTTTTTGATCAGACGCCCCGGGGGCCCCTGGAGTCCATTGAGGACATCAACGAGCTGCGGTTCATCGAGCACGGGCGCAAGCTGAAGATGATCCCCGTGGAGGCCAAGACCCTTTCCGTGGACACCCCCAAGGACCTGGAGTATGTGCGGGGGGTGCTGCGGCAAAAAGTGGACAGGGGGGAGATCTGACATGGGCGTACAGGTTTTGGACTGCACCCTGCGGGACGGGGGCTATATCAACAACTGGGAATTTGGCAGGCGGGCCATCGCCTCTATTTTGGATAAGCTGGAGGCCGGCGGCATCGACATCATCGAGTGCGGGTTCCTCACCAGCCGTCCCCGGGGGGAGGACTGCTCCCTGTTCCGCAGCCCCGGGGACATCGCCCCCCTGCTGCCCCAGCGGCCGCGCCGGGCCATGTTCGTAGCCATGATCGCCATGGGGGAGTGGGAGCTTCCGCCGGACCAGCTGCCGCCCCGGCGGGAGGGGGATATCGACGGAATCCGCCTCACCTTCCACCGGGAGGAGGCGGACCGGGCCTTTGCCTGGGCCGGCGCCATGATGGCAAAGGGGTACCAGGTGTTTCTGCAGCCGGTGGGCACTGCCTTCTATTCGGACCTGGAGCTTCTGCGCCTGGTGGAGCGGGTCAACCAGCTGAAGCCCTTCGCCTTTTATATTGTGGACACCCTGGGCAGCATGTACCGCAACCAGGTGGCCCGCCAGTTCCACCTCATCGACGAGAACATGGACCCCCAGGTCAAGCTGGGCTTTCACGGCCACAACAATCTGCAGCTGGCCTTCTCCAACGCCCAGGTGCTCTCCAACATCCAGGCCAAGCGGGACCTGATCTTGGACAGCTCGGTCTACGGCATGGGCCGGGGGGCGGGCAACCTGCCCACAGAGCTGATTGCCCGGTATATCAACAAGAACATCCAGTCCCGGTACAACGTGGCCATGGTCATGGATATCTACGATGAGTATATCGCCTTCCTCCGCCGGGAGTACGAGTGGGGGTACACCATGGCTTACCACATTGCGGCCATCCACGCCTGCCACCCCAACTACGCGGCTTACCTGCTGAACAAGCAGACACTGACCATGCAGGACATCGAAAGTGTGCTGCGTTCCATTCCCAAAGAGCGGCGGGTGGAGTTTGACAAGGGGCTTATCCGCCAGCTGTACGCCCAGTTCCAAAACCGGGCCATCGACGACAGCCGTGCCGTAGAGGAGCTTTCTGCCTTGCTGCGGGGAAGAAAGCTGCTGGTGCTGGCCCCGGGCCAGAGCCTACGCACCCGGGAAACCCAGGTGCTGGAGTTCATCCGCCGGGAGGACCCCTTTGTGTTCACCGTGAACTTTGCCGACCCCAAATTCCGGCCGGACGCCTGTTTTGTCAGCAGCCACAAGCGGTTGGACATCATCGGGCCCCAGGTGCGGGACATGGCGGGGGCGCGGCTTATCCTCACCTCTAACCTGGCGGCTTACGGTAGGGAGGGATGCCTGTTTGTGGACTATGGCCAGTGCGTCAACGAGGACGGCATGGTCTCGGACAACGCGGGGCTGATGCTGCTGAAGCTGCTGGAGCGCTGCGGGGCCCGGCAGGTGTTCCTGGCAGGGTTTGATGGCTTCCGCCCCCAGCCGGAGGCCAGCTACTACAGTCGGGAAGCCGTCCTGCCCGTCAACGCCGCGGAGCTTTTCGAGCGCCAGCGCCGCATGGGGGAACAGCTGCGGCGCCTGCCCCTGGAGATGGTGTTCCTTACCCCCTCGGCTTATGAGGACAGGGAGGGAAAAACATGAGCGCCTCCACGAAAAAGCGGCTCCTGTGGGCGGGGGGTATCCTTCTGGCGCTGGTGGTGCTGGCGGTGGGCATGGGCGTTTATTACGCCGGTCAGGCCAAGCGGACCTTGGACCAGGTGACCCAGCCCGGCGCTTCCCAGCGGGAGGTCTCCGTCTATGTGCTGGCCGATGACCCCGCCCAGGATCTTTCTGACGCGGCGGGATATCTTTTTGGCTCCCTGGCGGGGGAGGAAGAAGCGGTGGCCCGGCTGGAGGAGGCCCTGGGCGCTTCTCCGGCGGTGGAGGAATATCCCACAGCCTTCGCCCTGGCGGACGCCTTGCAGCAAGGGGCCTGCGGGGCCGTGCTGTTGGAGGAGTCCTACCAGCTGAGCCTTTCCGACGCCCGGGGCTATGAGTGGACCGCCGAAGGCATGCGCAGGCTGGGGGCGGTTTCCCTCCCCCAGGAGGAGGCCCAGCCCCTGCCGGTGCCGGAGGGCACCCCAGAGCGGTTCCTGCTCTACCTCAGCGGCAGCGACACCTTCGGGGACATTTCCACACTTTCCCGCAGCGATGTGAATATTCTGGCGGCGGTGGATACGCGCGCCAAGCGCCTGCTGCTGGTGGCCACGCCCCGGGACTTCTATGTGTCCTTCTCCCAAACCGGGGGCGCCAAGGACAAGCTGACCCACGCGGGCATTTACGGCATCCAGGCCTCGGTGGACGCCCTGGAGACCCTCTATGGGGTGGAGATTGACTACACCCTGCGGATGAACTTCACCGGCTTTGTGGAGATCATCGACGCCCTGGGGGGCGTCAGCGTCTACTCGGACCGGGAGTTCACGGTGGAGAATATCCGCACCTACCGGCAGGGGTACAACCAACTCACCGGCATTGAGGCACTGGCCTTTGCCCGGGAGCGGATGAGCTTTCCCGAAGGGGACTACCAGCGGGCCAAAAACCAGATGGAGGTCATCCGGGCCGTGGTGGAGAAGGCTTCCTCTCCAGCCCTGGTGCAAAACCTTCCCGCTGTGCTGGAGGCTGTTTCGGGAAATTTTGAGACCAATATGCCCCAGGCCCAAATTCTGGCTTTGGGGCCCCAGCTTTCCGGGGATTGGGACATCCAGACCTACACGGCCAGCGGAGAGAGCGCCTACCGGGAGACCTGGTCCATGCCTGGGCAGGAGCTGTACGTCATCCTTCCGGACGGCGCCAGCGTGGAAGAGGCCAGCGAAAGGCTGAGGGTCTTCCTGAAGGGAGAATGAGGGGGATTTCCAGAAGAGAAAAAACATGGGAAGATTTTTGTAAAAATAATCAAAAAGGGAAAAAGCGAAAAAGGAAATACTTGACAGGTTGACTTTTCTGGGCTTATACTGTATTGTGGAATAAGTGGTGGAGTCTGTCATAGGGAGCGAACGCGTCCCTATTTATTCCGAGCTTTGCGCTGTGTGAAATGGCGAGGCCCCTGCCGGAGGGGCCTGTGATCCCGGGCAAGAAGCGGCTCCCCCTGTTTGGGAGCCGCTTTTTTCACGTTTCAGGGCAGGCTGGGAAGCGGGCTTCCCCTTCCATGCAAAAATCCATTTTTTGAGAAGGGTTTGGTGAGTTCTATGGACGAGAGTCAACTGTCCCTGTTCTATGGCCTGTCGTTCCTGTGCGTTGCCCTGGCCTTCGCTTTTGCCGCCTACTTGTACCTGTGGGTGAAAAAGCAGAAGACTGAGAACGCCAAGATCCAGGAGGTGTCTTTGCTGATTAAGCAGGGCGCCAACACGTTTATGCGCCGGGAGTACAAGGTCCTGGCAAAATTTGCCGGTGTGGCAGCCATTGTCATTTTGATTTTGCTGCCCTCCCCCATTTGGACCGGCGATTTTTTGGACAACATCAAGATGGCGGTGGCCTATCTCTGCGGCACGGCCTTGTCCGCCATTGCCGGAAAAATCGGAATTTTGGTGGCCACACTGTCCAATGCCCGCACCGCAGAGGCTGCCCAGCGGGGCATTAAGCCGGCGTTCCTCATCGGCTTCCGAGGCGGCGCAGTTATGGGCCTGTTGGTGGTGGGCTGCTCCCTGCTGGGCGTAGCCGCCGTGCTGATGGTCACCGGCGACTCCAGCATCCTGCTGGGCTTCTCCTTCGGCGCCAGCTCTTTGGCCCTGTTCGCCAAGGCGGGCGGCGGCATCTTCACCAAGACCGCCGACGTCTCCGCCGACCTGACCGGCAAGGTGGAGCTGGGCATCCCCGAGGATGACCCCCGCAACCCCGCCGTCATCGCGGACAACGTGGGCGACAACGTGGGCGACGTGGCCGGCATGGGCGCCGACCTGTTCGACTCCAACGTGGCGGCCATGGCCTCTTCCCTGGTGATTGCCCAGTCCCTTTCCGGCACAGGGTTTAACAACGTGAGCATGGTGTTCTGCTACGCCATTCTGGGACTGTTTGCCTCTATCATCGGCATTGCCACCGCCCGTGTGGGGAAAAAGGGCCCCACCAGTGCCCTGAACTCCTCTACTTATGTGACCACCGCCATTTACCTGGTGCTCACCGCCATTGCCACCGCGGTGTTCCCCGGCTTCTCCTGGCGCATTTGGGGCGCCGCCGCCGTGGGCCTGCTGGTGGGCGTGATCATTGGCATCACTACCGACTATTTCACCGACGACTCCAAGCCTCCCGTGAAGAAAGTTGCCAAGGCTTCCTCTTCCGGCCCGGCGTTCACAGTGCTCTCCGGCATTTCTTACGGCTTTATCTCCGCCCTGCCCGCCATGGTGGGCATTGCCATCTCCGCCCTGGTGGCCTATAAGCTTTGCGAGCCCATGGGCGAGGGCTACGCCATCTTCGGCATCTCCATGGCTGCTGTGGGCATGCTGTCCATCGTGGGCATGATCATCTCCAACGACGCCTATGGCCCCATTGTGGACAACGCCCGGGGCCTGGCGGAAATGGGCGGCCTGGGAGAAGAGACCATCCGCACCGCCGATGAGCTGGACAGCGCCGGCAACACGGTAAAGGCCGTGACCAAGGGCTTTTCCATCAGCGCCGCCGGCCTGACGGTTATCTCCCTGCTGGGCGCCTTTATGAGCGAGGCCAACGACGCCCTGGCCGCCGCGGGCCGGGACCCGATTACCGGCTTCGACATTATGAGCCCCACGGTGTTTTTCGGTGTGCTGGTGGGCGCTGTGGTGCCCGCGGTGTTCTCTGCCATGCTGATTTTGGGCGTGGATAAGAACGCCCAGCGCATGGTGGCCGAGATTCACCGGCAGTTCAACTCCATCAAGGGCCTGCGGGAAGGCAAGCCCGGCGTGAAGCCCGAGTATGACAAGTGCATCGACATCGCCACTTCCGGTTCCCTGCGGGAGCTGATCCCCGCCGGTTTGATGACGATTATCGCCACGGTGGTGGTGGGCTTTATCGGTGGCCCCAGCGCCATTGGCGGCTTCCTGCTGGGCAACATTGTCAGCGGCCTGCTGATTGCCCTGTTCATGTCCAACGCGGGCGGCCTGTGGGACAACTGCAAAAAGTACATCGAGGCCGGCGCGGAAGGCGGCAAGGGCAGCGACTCTCACAAGGCGGCTGTCATTGGCGACACCGTGGGCGATCCCTTCAAGGATACTGCCGGTCCCTCTATCAACACCCAGATCACCGTGGTGAGCCTGGTTTCCTCGCTGCTCTCCTCTGTGTTCGTCATGTTCTCCTTCTTTAGCTGAACGCAGCTTTCCCCAGAGCGCAGGAAAGCGGCAGAACAGGAAAAAGCACCCAGATGGGTGCTTTTTTCTATGTCTGCGGCAGGTTCCCAGTGGGAATTGGCTGGTTTGGCAAAAAACAGGCCGGATTTTTTACTTGCAAATAATAGACATAAATGAAATTATGTGTTATAATCCAAACAAGAAGTTCAAAGAAAGGGGCATGCCCCTTTCTTCTGTGAGATAACCTCACAGAAGCGGCCTTATTTGAAAAGGAGGAACTGTAAATGAAGCGAAAATTGTTGGCAACTCTGTTGGCGTTGTGCCTCATCGTGGGCATGATACCCGTGGCAGCGAGTGCGGAAGATGGCGATGTTGCCCAAGTTGGTAACAACACTTATGCGACACTAGGTGAAGCGGTGTCCAACGCCAGTTCAGGGGAAACAATCAAAATGATTGCCGATACTGATATTTCCGATACCGGTTTAATTGTTCCGGAGGAGAAGTCTCTAATTCTTGATATTAACGGGAAAAAGATTGAGGCTTCCAATGTTCCATCCAAGAATATTGTAGTATATGGTGATTTAACAATCCGGGATAGTGCTGAAAACAGCACGGGAAAGATTTTTACTGAGTCAACCTATGCTTCCGGAGGGACCACGGCTCTTGTTTCTGCTATTGGCGAAAACGCTTCAATTATTCTGGAAAGTGGTTTCATTGATGCCGCTTCTTTTACTGATCCAGCGAATGAAGGACAATATGGTCTTGGTGTGATGAACGGAGGAGACATTACTATCACAGGTGGTAAGGTCGAAGCTGGCTGGTACGCCATTTCCGGGAATGGGAACAATAAAACACAAAACTCTATTATTGTCATCCAAGGTGGTGAATTGATTTCCACTGCTGACTATGCTGTTTATCTGCCTCACTCTGGTGAAACAACGATCACTGGCGGGACTATCTATGGTGCTGCTGGTGGTATCTCTATTCAAAGAGGAACACTTGATATCAGTGGCGATGCCCTGATTACTAGCAAAGGTACTGGCGATACAGGAGACTGGGGAGACGGTACAGGCGGGCAAGGATGCGCTGCACTAAATATTGCTGGAGAATACGGCGATTGTGCTGTGCAGATTTCTGGAGGCACTCTTACTGCCGAGCAGGACGCTTTGATCGTCAGAGGAAATAATGAAAACAATAAAGTGTTGGAAATTACTGGTGGTTCTTTCTCTTCCGATGTGAGCGAATATGTTGCTGATGGCTATACCATGGTCGAGAGCGATGATGAGTATGTGGTAGAGCCTCTGGGACCTGGAAATTCGGTCGCCCAGGTGGGAGAAAACTATTTTGACTCCTTGGAAGAGGCTATTAGCAAAGCTGAGAGCGGCGATACAGTTGTGTTATTGAAATCTACAACTGGTAATGGAAATATCTATATTAGCGACGGCCGTGAAATCACTCTTAATTTGAATGGTTTTGATGTAGGATTTGCTCAAAATGGGAAAATCAATTTAACGCATGGCATTCTCAACCTGATGGGTAGAGGCATGCTGTATGAGGAAAAGCCTTATTACGCCCCTGTCATGTTATACGGGGCAGAAACAGATCAAGCGGACTACACAGTCATAACCGTTGGAGAAGATGTCATTTTGCAAGGGTGGTCTGGTTTATTTGTTGATTATAATGAGGCTCAAAAAGCGTATGGCGTAAAAGCTACTGTATATGGCACTTTAAATAGTGTTCGCGATTATACTGGGGCAGGAGGTCATGCGTTCTATATAAATGGAACGATTAAAGACACAGATGGAAACGTTCCCGAATTTATTCTTGACGGTGCCACATTGAATACAGAAGATGGCAATGGCATGTATCTTGCTGGATATGCGAAAACAACTATCACGGATTCTACGATTATTAGCAATAGTGAAGATAGCACAGGTATCGAAATCCGTGCTGGTGAGTTGGAAATTACTGACAGTACAATTATTGGTGGTAATGGGGAATATACTGAGGCACCTAATGGAAACGGATCTACATCTTCTAATGTAGCTTTGGCGGTAACTCAGCACACAACAAAGTTGCCCATTAAAATTACTGTCAATAGCGGTACATTCTCTGCAAATGCAGCTTTCGTCCAGGCAAACCCTCAAGAGAATGGCCCAGAGGATATTGATAAAGTGACACTGGAGATCAACGGCGGCGATTTCAATGGATTAGTGTATAGCGAAAATAAAACTAAATTCATCTCCGGCGGCAACTTTACTCACGACCCCAGTGAGTATGTGGCAAAAGGGAAGGTTGCTGTAGAAAGCGATGAACCTGGCTACAACTACATGGTAACAGATGCTAATACAGAGGCGCCTGCGGAAGTTGTTACAGCGGAACCAGACGCGAATGTATCCGAGAGTATTACAGAAGAAGCGGATAAGGAAGCTGCCGAGGCTATTCAAAGTGCTCTGGATGCCAACGTTGTTTCTGGCGATGGCCTGACCGCCGCGGCGAATACTGTGGCTAAGAACAATACAGTAACAACGAATACGGAAGTTTTAAAGCAGTTGAACGAAGTTCTTCCCAGTGGATCGGAAGAGGCTACTGTCAAAAATACTACTATCGTAATCCAGCCTTACATGGACATTTCCATTGATGCGGTTGATATGGCAGCAAAGACGGTGACTCTGGATATCACTCCCATGTACCGTACTGTGGCTACTACGGCAAACCTGGAGAGTGGCCAGATTATTTTGGACAGCGAGGATAGCGGAACTGTCAATGCGGTGCAAATTGGAGACCCTCGGCCCTTAGAGATAAACAAGCCGGTGACTATCACTCTTACATTACCTGCTAATTTTGCTACTTCTAACGAAACGCTTTACATTCAGCACATTAAAGATGGGGGCCGTACTTACTATTACACAGGTACTGTGGACACAGGTACTGTGGATAGCAAAAACCTGACTTTTACTAATCCCAATGGCTTCAGTACATTTACGGTTTCCACTACCAATGGAGCGGTAGCGGAAGTTGAGGGTATTGGATACGCCAACTTCCAGGATGCTGTGGACGCGGTAGAAAATGGTGGGACTATTAATGTGCTGAAAAGTGGTGATTACAGCGTATCTGGAAATAAGACTTTTAGTATCACCTATGAAGCTGGGATCGCGGTTACCTTGAAAGCTGCAACTGGATATGTTTTAACTCAAGAGGGAAACAACACTTATACCATTGCCTATGCAGGCGGCGGCACACCCTCCGAGCCGGAAGAGCCCACCTGGCCCTTCACGGACGTGACGGAAGGGGAGGACTGGTTCTATGACGCCGTGGCCTATGTATACGAGAACAACATCATGGCCGGCACCGACGAGACCACCTTTGAGCCCACCATGGAGCTGGATCGCGCCATGGCTGCCCAGCTGTTCTACAACCTGGAAGGCAAGCCCGCTGTGACCGGCGACTCCACCTTTACCGACGTGACCTCTGGCCACTGGGCTGTGGACGCCATCACCTGGGCCGCCCAGAACGACATTGTGGCGGGCATTGGCGGCGGTCTGTACGACCCCGACAGCAACGTGACCCGTGAGCAGTTCGCTGTGATGTTGTACAAGTACGCCCGCTTCAAGGGCTACGACCTGACGGCTACTGGCGACCTGACCCAGTTCCCGGACGCTGGCTCCATCAGCAGCTGGGCGGAAACCGCCCTGAGCTGGGCCAACGGCAAGGGCCTGATCAACGGCCATGAGAATGGCACCATCGACCCCAAGGGCAGCACCATCCGCGCCCAGGCGGCCAGCATCATGGCGAACTTCGACCAGAACGTGGCCAAATAAAAGAACATAGCGCACACAGGAATGGCTCCCGCAAGGGAGCCATCAGCCTGTCGAAAAAGGTCACCTTTTGGTGGCCTTTTTTCTCGTATTGAGAGAGAAAATGCGGTATAATGGTGTAGGGTGATAAAAATGCTGGTAAAGAACGCAGAAAATCGAGAGCA
>NZ_JAOTNT010000014.1:0-58512 GCF_025630755.1 Acutalibacter sp. LFL-21
GTTGAGGGCCTCGGGGCACTCCTGTACCTCATCGAAAATGACGAGGGTCTCCCCAGGCAGAATCTTTTCTCCGGCGATCATGGAAAGCAGTTCTATGATCCGCTGGGGGTTTTTGTTTGTCTCGAAAATGGATTTCAGCTCATCTTCCTCATCAAAGTTGAAGTAGACAAAACTGTCGTAACAGCTTTGCCCAAACTCCTTCATAAGCCAAGTCTTGCCCACCTGACGGGCGCCGCGAATAATCAGCGGCTTCCGTTCCGGGTTATCCTTCCATTTTACAAGCTGCGAAAACGCGTTTCGCTTCATGCGAGTCACCACCTTGCTCTTTGCTCGAAAATAGTATAACACATTTTTCTGAGATCTACAAAGGGTATTGCACACATTTTTCCGGCATTTTATAACTTGAATAAACACATTTTTCTGAAAATGAAGCCGCCCGCTTGTACCAGTCAAGGAAAGTAGACGCGAAATATTATTTATTTAAGTTTCATTATCATAAGTGGACATATATTTGGCGATGTGTTCCGCACCGTTGTCCCGCTGGCCCCGATTGCCGTGGAAAAGGTCGGGCCGCAGGGTGGGGGCCAAGTGGAGACCCAAGTGACGCTTGCAAATCAGATTTTGGCCTTGCCTAAATCACAATCCCCTGGCAGTGGTCGAGCTCGTGCTGGATGATCTGGGCCGTCCAGCCGGTGAAGGTCTTGACCCGCTCTTGAAACTTTTCATTCTGCCACCGCACCTTGATGGACTTCCACCGTTTGGCGGGCCGGGTGCCGGTGAGGGACAGGCAGCCCTCCTCCGTCTCATAGGGGCCGGATTTCTTTACAATCTCCGGGTTGTACATCACCTGGTAAACGCCCTCGTTGTCGAAGACGATGATGCGCTTGTTCGCGCCGATCATGTTGGCGGCCATGCCTACGCACTCTTCCTTGTGGTGGGTCAGGGTGTCCAGCAGATCCTGTCCCACGGAGAGGTCGTCCGGGGTGGCGGGCTGGGCTTTTTGGGACAGAAAAGCCTCGTCTTTGCAGATGTCTCGAATCATGGGGTAAGCTCCTTGTGTGTCAAGAGTGTTTCCGCGATCACCTCTGCCGCCAGCTGGGTGCCTTCCTCATTGGGGTGGACGCCGTCGGCAGCGTAGAGAGGGTGGGTGGGGGAGAGGTCGTAGAACCGCTGGCCCACTTCCGCCAGCAGAGCGCGGTTTTCCTGGGCGGCCTGGCGGTAGGCCGCAGAAAGCTGATGGGCCATGCCCTCGTAGTCCCAGCCTTTGGCGGCCAGCTTGGCGCTGTCCTTCTCGTAGGCCCAGGTGGCGAACAGGACGGGAGTAGCCCCCTTTGCCCGAATCCACTCACAGAGTCGCTTCACGCTGATGAAAAAGCTTTGAGGCGAGGAGATGGGCCCGTGGCTCATCTCCTGGAGAATGACGAAATCCAAGGGTTCCCCCTCTAGAGCGGCCAGGGTCCTGGCGCCCAGTTTTGTCTTGGGGTTGAGCTGCTCCGCCAGCCGCGCCCCGCCCCGGGTGTGGGCCATCACCTCCGCCTCAGTGAGCCGGGCCAGCCGCTGGGGCAAGTTGTTGGCGGCGGTAAAGCTGTTGCCCAACATCAGAATGCGCATGGTTTTTCCCTCGTTTCTTCTGGAAATGTGGCGTCACGGGAGAGACACCCCTCCACCCATTCCTCCCTCACCCGGTACCGGCACACGCCGAAGTGCTGGTTTTGCCGCTCCATAAACGCGGCGGGAATCTTGGTCAGCCATTTCTTGCTGAAGGCGGTGGTGCCGAAGTAGGCGTCGAAGTTGGCCACAGGCAGCACCACCCAAGGGGAGTCCTCCTGCTTGTTCGCCACATAATACTCCAGCAGGGTGAGAAGCACCTCAGGTTTGACAGAAGGGAAGGAATCCGCCAGCCGCTGTTCCAGGCCGGGCGGCAGAGTAAGGATAGGGGAGCGCAGGGGCCCCAGCTCCAAGGCGTCGGCGAGAATGTCGTCAAAGCGCAGCACCCAGCCGCCCTTGGTCTCCGGGGAGAACAGCGGAATCTGGAATCGGGTCACTTTGTCCCGCCAATCCCTGTCCCAGCCATGGGAGAGCGGTTCCAGGTTTTTCAGGGCGGGCTTGCTCACTTTCTCTGGATGGTGTTTGAGAAAATCCCGCACACCGTGGACGTGCCGGACAAACCACCCGTTGCCCTGGTCGTCCACCAGCTCCGGGAATCCATCATGGAGTCCTCGAAAATCCGTCTCGTACTGCCAGGCCTCCTTGGGCTTGGCTTTTTTGCTGTCCGGGATGCTGCACCAGGCCCGGAGGGCGTCCCGGGCGCGGTCCATATCCGGTTTATCGGTCTGCCACAGGTAGCCGCGGGCCACAATCGTCAGGATACGCTGCAGCCCCTCCCCACGAAGCAGGGTGTCAAAGGTGAACCGCCCCAGGTAGGCGCTGTCCTGCTTGTTCGTGGCGTCGTACACCACCGCCCCGGTGTAGGCGGCGAACTCGGCTCTCTCGTCAATCACGGCGCTCCTCCTTTCGAGCGGTGGCCAAAACCGCGTCCAGCAGCACGTCCCACAGGAAGCCCCGCTTTCCCAACGCCGCGGCGCACTGCACCGCCAGCTTGGGCTGGATGTGCCGCTCCAGATACTGGCGGCAGCCCCGGGCCGCCGCCTCCCGGTAGGACTCCTGGACCGTCTTGTTTTCGTAGCTCTCCAGCATTTCCTCCATCTGCTCCGAGTCCCCTGCCCGGTGGAGCTGGCGGCTGGCTTGCAGCCGGTTTTCCCGCTCCACATCCAGCAGCAGGTCCCCCAGAATCCGGTACCCTCCCGCCCGGAAGTCGCAGAGCAGCTCTCCAAAAGCATCTACAATGTCAGCAGGAAGGTGTTCCCGGAGGAAGCTTTCCCGCTCCCCAGGGGGCAGGAACTGCCATACCTGCTCCCGGATTTCCTCCAGCAGGGCCGTCACCTGTTCCGGTTCCAGGGCGGAGAAGGCGGCGTACAGCTCCTCCGCAGTCACCAGCTCCTCCTGGCCCCGGGCATACAGGATGCGCTCCACATCCGTGCGATGGGGCTGTTCCCGGACAGGAGCCATGCTGACCCGGATGCGGCCCAGACACCGCTGGTATTCCAGGATCATTTCCTCCACCAGCTTGAGGGAGGCCTGGGGCAGCTTCTCTTTCCACTGGGGGTCTTGGGCAAAGCTGAACAGCACCTCGTCTGGCTGGGAGGGCTCCCGCAGCTTGGGAGTGTGCTCTTCCAGCTGCCAGGCCAGATAGGGCAGTCGCTCCAGGTTGGCGTCTACCTGCTCCCAATCGGTGGAGCGGAGGAAGTCCCTGGCCTGTTTGGCGGAGGACCAGGCCCCTTTTCTTTTTTCTGCCTTGCCCTCCATCTGATACTTGTAGGTGAGAAACAGGTTCTTTTGTTTGCGAGGCTTGCCCAGGTAAGGAGACAGGTCGGGCTTCACGCCGCTTTTGGCGGAGTCGATTTCCAAGCCGGTGAGAATGGTCAGCGTCTCCACCTCTTCCCGGGCCTGCTGGCGCTCCTCTGCCTGTGAGTTCTCGTTGTAGGCGATGACGCTCCGGGCCAGGGCGGCGTTGGAGATCTGCCCCACACGGGAGGAGAAAGTGTCCCGCACCGTCTGGAACCGGGCGCGCCAGTCTTTGGCGTCCTGGACACGGGCCTGGATGGAGGGGATTTTCAGGAAAGGCAGGTTGCCCAAGTTGTCCAGATTTTGGTACTGGTAGTTTTTCTGCACACACCGGTTGACAATGGGGTCGGCGATGGTCTTCACCATGTCCCCGTCGAAGTCCGCTCCCCCCAGCCGCTCGGCGGCGTACATGGTGGAGCTGACCATCACCACATCCGTGAGGTGGCCCAGGTAGTGCTTGCGCATCTGCTCCACAGGCCGGTAGGGGTCGAGGAGAATTTCCTCATTTCGGGCGATGTGGGGATTGCGGAGAATGGTGCAGGCGGACTTGCCCTTATACCCGGGACGGGGCGCGTAGAAAGCGTGGTCTTGAAACTCTATGGATTGTGCGACGGACAGAAAGGTCCACTGGGACTTGGTGCGCTTTTTAGGAGTCACATCCAGCAGCATCACCAGAAACCGCAGCAAGTCCCCGGAGAGGAACCGGACGTCCCCGGCCACCTGCAGCCTGCCCAGGGCGTAGTCTTTCAGTAGCCGCTGGGCCATGGCTTCCAGCTGCTCCTGGTACACCGACTCTCCGATGAAAGCAGGGTTCTTTTCCAGCAGCTTACCCAGAAGGTAGGCCCGGCTTTTGCGGTCGGCGCCCCACCAGCCTGCCTGCCGGGTGAACACCTGGCGGCGGTAAGCTGCGTCCGCCCGCAGCTTGTAGTATTCTGTCTCCGTGGCCTTGGTCAACCACTGGCGGGCGTCCTCTTTCGGGCTGTGTTCCCAGCCGTCCGGCAGGTCTCGGGGCCGGAACTCCTCCCCGGTCATGGACAGGGTGGTGAGAAACTGGTAGTTCAGCTGGGTGAACCCCTGGGGCCGCTCTTTGCTGGTGTTGGTCACATACAGGGCGTGGCGGTACTTGCGGAAAGCTGTCCAGTAATCCTCCCAGGACTTGCCGTTTTCCGTTAGCCACCCATAGCCTTTGAACATACTCTTGGTGAGGATGACGTCCACCTTCGCCACCGGGTGATTCGCGCCCCACAGGTCGGTGAGGTGGGTGGTGCCTGCGGAGCGGAAGAAGTCGTGAAAATCCACCTGGTGGAGCATCCCCTTCACAAAGGGCAGGCGAATCTGGAAAGAGGTGTGGCGGCCGCCCAGCGTTTTGTTGAGCCGGGCGGCGTACTCTTTGGAGATGAGGCCTTCCCCGTCAAACTCGGTGACGGAAAAGTCCTCCACCCGCTCCACACGTTGGTAGCGCCGCACGCTGTCCGTGCCGCCCACATCCTCCACGGTGATGACCCTGGCGCTGCGCTGCAGGACATGATTGTCCACCACAATGACCCGGTGGGGCCTGTCGATCTCCATGCCCTCCACCCGGGCGCCAGAGGAAAGCATGAGCCCGTTGTAGGCGTAGAGCTTGGAGAGCTGGCACCGGCCCAGCTCTAAGTCCAGCATGATGCGCCTGCGCACTGTCTCCCACAAATCCGCCCGAAGGAAGGAGAGCCTGCCCTGGCGGCTCATGGAGTTGGAACGCTCGAAAGCAACGTACTGCCGGGGGCCGTCCCCCAAGTCCAGGGTGACGCCCTCCGGCCGGAACATCGCCTCCGCCAGGGCTTGGAGCCGTGCCACCCGAGGCGAGGCAGGGCTCCGGTCGAAGATACCGGAGAAGTCCACATAGTACAGGACGGCGGACAAGTCCTCCACGACACCAGACTCTTCCGTGGGGGTGAACCCGTCCCCGTGGAGAGCGCACTGGATCTGGAAGAACAGGGCGTTCTCCTCCTGCTCCTGACGGCCTGGTACTACGCACCGCCGGGTGGCGTCTCGGTTGAGAGCGATGGTAACAGCCCCGTCCTCCTCCTTGGCGTAGCTCAGGATGGACTGGGCGGAGAGCAAATAAATCCGATAGCGGCGGGGCATGGGCCGGCCTCCTTTCCAGTTTCTGTTTCTAGCATAGCAAAAACCCGCCCCCTGCGCAATGGGAAAGGGGCGGATTGCCATTCTTTTTCTGCTTTGACTAGGAGAGAAGTTTCCTCTGCTGCACCTTCAGGCACCACTCCACCCTGTCCTGGAGAAGCCCTCTGTCTCGTTGGGCATAGTAGGGGAGAGCCTCCACTAGGGCGGCGGCGATGTGGGTTTCCGTGAAATCCCATCGCAATTGGGAGCCAAATTCCCCTTGGGCGGCGTGGACCTGCCGGGCAAAGAGAGTACCTAGGGGCTGGGCCCGCAGCTGCCCCACAAGCGCTTTGGGGACGATGTCCAGAGGAAAGTCCCGGGTGTTGGAGAGCAGCCCGGCCCCAAAGTCAAAGAAGGGGCAGTAGGCAAAACCGCCGCCCCGCCGGAGGACGGCAATGTTGTTCAGATGCCTGTCTTCGTTGCCAAAGAGCATATCCGCCTCGAACAGAGCGGTGAGGTATTCTCCAAACCGGTCAAGGCCTGTGAGCCGCCGGGTGGTGTCCGCCATCCACCGCACCCGGCTGGCAAGGTTGGGCAGGCGGGAGACTTGGGCTTGCCAGTCCGGTCCTACCCCTTTGCGGAACAGCTCCGCCAGGGTGAGGATGGCCTCCCCTTCCTGGAGAAAGTCCGGGCTGGAGCAGCCGGTTCGCTTGCGCCGGTGAACTTCCAGCTGCTCCATGCGGTAGGGAACGAAAGAAAAGCCCAGCTCCCCCAGGTTGGTGTGCTCCAGCAGCCGGGAGGCTACCGTCTCCGCCAGGCCTTCGTAGCCGAACAGATCCAGCTTGTACCAGCGGCCGCCATCCCGCCACTTTTCCTGGTTGCCTTTGGAGGAGGTCTCTGCAATACGTTTTCCTGTGGTCAGTTTCATGGTCATGCTCATCCCTCCACAATATCCAGCCAGCAATTGTCCTCTGCCATGCGCCCCTGGGTCTTGCGGACGATGGCCAGGGGATCGTAGTGATCCAGCCCCAGCTCTCTCAGGTAGTACGGCAGCCCGTCCCGCTGGCGGGGAACGCACCGCTCCTCCAAGAAATTCTCCAAGTCCTCCCAGGTGGGGGACGTGTTCACCCCAAAGGCAGTGGACAGGGAGTCGTCCACCAGGTTTTCCACTGCCAGGCAGTGGGTCACCTTGTCCGCGCAGATTTTGGTGCACAGGGTGTCTCCGTCATAGTAGTGGAGGCGGAGTAGGTCGTGGCCCAGGCGCCGTGCTTCTCTCAGAAACGCCTCGTAGCCGGAGGGCCCAGGCCGTCGGAGGATGACGCACTCCCCGTCAAATTGCAGCAGCACTTCCCGGTCGTTCTCGGTGATACCCAGGCTCTTCATCCAGGCAGAGGGCAGCGCCACCCGGTAGCCCTTGGATTGCGTCCCGGCGTTGCCCCCTGCCCTGTTGATGAGAATTTTCGCCTTGCGCTCTTCCATGACCATCACCTCTGCTAATAGTATATACATTGGACACCAATAAAGCAAGAAGTTTTCATCGGCGGGAACGAAAGTGCCGCCTGGAAAGCAGGCGGCGCCAGGCATTTTCAGCTTTCTCATTCGCAATGGTTGCGGCAAAGTGCAGGATGCTCCTCCCAACCCCTTTTCAGTTTTCTTCCCCCCCAGCTTTATCTGTTGGTTCTGCATTTATAAACACTACTCCCACCTTTTGCAAAAGAAGTGGGAGTTTTGTATTCCCATCCCATTCGGGATTGAGGAGAAGAAAGGGCCGCCCCGCTGCAAAAATGCGCCGGTGTATAACGGGAGAGTCAGCCCTCGCCGGGAGAAAAATCTTCCGCGCTTTCCAGATTGTCCCGCCATCGCTCCGGGCGGTTTGGGAAAGCCCTTAGGGTTCGGATTTTCATGCAATCTGGAATATAAAACAGTGCTCCCACCTTTTTCCTCGGTGGCAACTATTGTGTTTCCCATTCCCTGCGGGATTGGGGGAAAAGATGGGGCCACCCCTCTGCAAAAATGCATTGGTGCATAACGGGAGAGTCGGCCCTTGCCGGGGGAAAAATCTCCTGCATCTTCCGGGTTGTCCCGCCATCGCTCCGGGCGGTTTGGGAAAGCCCTTGGGTTTTGAATTTCCATGAAATCCGGAATGTAAAACACTGCTCCCACCTTTTCTCTCTCCGGCGGGGGCGGGAATGAAAAAATAAAGGAGATGATTCTATGGAAGAGAGAAACCTGCAAGCCATTGACGGTGCCACCTTGATGGGCCTTCACCTGGAGCCCACCCGCTTCTGCGTGGACACGCTGCTGCCCCAGGGGGTGTGCTTTCTGGGCGGGGCGTCCAAGATTGGCAAGTCCTGGATGGTGCTGGACTGGTGCGTCCGCATTGCCAAGGGAGAGCCGGTGTGGGGGCTGCCCACCCAGAAGGGAACCACCCTGTACCTGTGTCTGGAGGACACCCTCCGCCGGGTGCAGGATCGGCTGAACCGCATCACCGAGGAGGTGCCGGGGAACGCCTACTTCTCCGCCCAGGCGGAGACCATGGCCGGCGGCCTGCTGGAGGAGATCCGCCGCTTTGTGGGGCAGCACCCGGACACCGTGCTGGTGGTGGTGGACACCTTCGCCGTGGTGCGTGCCCTTGGCGGGGACCAGACCTACGGCAGCGACTATCAGGAGGTGCGCCAGCTGAAAGCTTTGGCGGATGAGCTGAAGATCACTTTGCTGATGGTGCACCACGTCCGCAAGCTGGGGGACAGCGATCCTCTCAACCGGCTCTCCGGCACCACGGGCATTGTGGGGGCAGCGGACACCGTCTTGATCCTGGAACGCAGCCGCCGCAGCGCGGACTGCGCCACCTTCTACGCCACTGGCCGGGACACGGAGTACCGGGAGATGGAGCTGCGCTTCCACCGGGAGACCTGTTCTTGGGAACTGCTCTCCGACACCTTGGAGCAGCCGGAAAAGCGATTGCCTCAGGAGATGCAGTCCCTGGTGGGCTTTATGAAAAAGGTGAAAACCTACAAGGGGGGCAACGGCGACTTTGCCCAAGCTTTCAACCAGTACGCCGGGACGCAGCTCACCGCCAAGGTGCTGAAACAGCTGATGAAACAGTGGCGGTTCTGCCTGGAGGACCAGGGAGTGCGCTTTGTGAACCGCCGCAGCAACGGCCGCCGGTTGGTGGAGGTGTTCTACACCCCTCCCGGTGACGAGGGTGACGGCGGTGACGCAGAATCCCCTGGGACCGGGAAAAGCCCGGCTGCGCCCCTGTGAGGCCTCTGTCCGCCCCTGGAGCGCCCGGTGGAGTCCCACCCCGCCCAAGCCAAGAAAAGGCCTCTGTGGGGCCGCTGGGGCCGGTTTTGGGGGAGACAACAGGCCTGGGGAAGCTACCACAAACCGGTGGGGAGGAAACCGCCGCCCCTGCCGTTCCTTGCGGCCCTGGCGGAAGGGGAGGGGGACGCAAAACTCACTTCATCTGGGAAAACGTGATTCCAGAATAAAAGCCCTTTTCCCGGACGTTAGTCCGGGGCAAGCAGAGCGCCTGGCTGTCCTGCCTGGCACTGTTTTTTGGGGGCCTCGCCCCCCTGCCCCCATCGTTACAAACAAGGTGCAAAAAGAGAAAGGAGACGACACATGGCAAAACCAAGAAAACGAAATCAGACTTTGACCGTCCGCCTGACCCAGGCGGAGAAAGAGCGCATCCAGACCCAGGCCAAGAAAGCCCGGCGCAGCGTCACCGACTACCTGGTGGCCCTGTCCTGGGAGACACCCATCTACCTGGGGCCGGACACCCGTCCCCTGCTGGTGGAGCTGAAACGCATGGGCAGCAACGTGAACCAAATCGCCCAGAAGGTAAACGCCGGGGCTTTTACCTCCTACAACTTCCAGGAGATGGTGGACCAGCTGGGCGCGTTGCACGAAGAGCTGTGCCGCCTTACCAGGAGCAGCCCATGGCAACGGTGATGTATATCCCGGAGAAGAAGCAGTCCCTGGGGGCCATGAAAGGGGTGATGGGCTACGTCTGCCAGGAGAAAAAGACCAGGGACCCGGTCACCGGCCAGCGGTTTGTCACCGGCGTCCACTGCCTGGGGGACAATGCCTGCCGGGAATTTCTGGCCACCAAGCGCACCTATGGCAAGACGAAGGGCATGAACTTCTACCAGTACGTGCAATCCTTCTCTCCAAAAGAGGCGGTGACATTGGAGAAGGCCCACGCCATCGCTTTGGAGTTTGCACAAAAAGCTTGGCCGGGCTTCGAGGTGTTGGTGGCCACTCACCGGGACGCCGGGCACCTGCATTCCCACTTTGTGGTGAACTCCGTCAGCTGGGAGACGGGCTTGAAGCTGCGGCAATCCCCCAAGACCTTGCAGACCCTCCGGGCCCTGAGCGATGAGATCTGCGCCGCCCAGGGGCTCTCGGTATTGCCCCGGTATGAGAAGCCGGGGGCCAAGCTCTCCTCCCGGGAGTACCGGGCTGCTCAGAAGGGGGAGAGCTGGAAGTTCCGGCTGATGGGGGCCATTACCCAGGCCATGGAGCGCAGCGGCACCCGCCGGGACTTCCTCCGCGCCATGGAGCGCCGGGGTTACCAGGTGGCCTGGGAGGACAACCGGAAGTACATCACCTACACCACTCCCGGCGGACAAAAGTGCCGGGACATCCGACTACATCAAGACAAATTCAGAAAGGAGAACATGGAGTATGAATTCACCATCCGAGAAGAACACCTCCGACAGCTTGCTGCAAGCCTTGTTGGAGAAGAACACCCAAGACCTGGCGGAGATCCAGCTGAAACCCTACACCCCCACGGTGTACGCCATACCGGACACCATCTGGACGGCTATGATAAATCTGTTGCAGAACGCCGCCACCTTCCAGCCCACCCTGTACCAGAAGCTGCAGCCTCTGGCCACCTGGGAGGAGGTGCAGGAGCTGGCAGCCCAGCTGGAGGAAACCCAGGAACAGACCGTGCAGAAGGCCTTGTCGCTGGTGGCCCAGAACAACCGGCAGACCCTGTCCCAAATCCAGGAGGAACTGGAGAAGGAGCAGGCCAGCCGGGAGACGTTCCAACAACAGGTTGGGAAGGAGCAAGAGCGGTTTACTTCCAAGCTGTCCGAAGAGTTCTCCGCCTGGAAGAACGAGCTGGAGGATTTTCAGCAGCAGACGGAGCGCCGGTGGCGGCAGCTTCGCCGGAGGTTTACCCTGGGGCTGCTGCTCTCCTGGGCCTTGGCCTGCGGGGCATTGTGGATGCTGCTGCGGTGATTGAGAATGAGGAGGAGGACGAAGAACAGCGCCGGGAGCGCATCCTGGCGGAGGAAAACGGCCAGGACTTGGGCGCCGCCCTGGGAGTTGCCCTGGGGCTGGCTTCCACGTTGCTGGAGGACGAGGACCCTCTTCTCCAGGAGGAGGGCCCTGCTTTTACTATGTAAGCATACAGGAGGAAGCGTTGACCAAACGAGAAATTACAAAATCCCTGAAGGAGTATCCGGCGGCCCTCACTGTGAAGGAGCTTTCGGAGATCCTGCGGGTGAGCACCAAAACCGTGTATAAACTGCTCAAGGAAGGAGCCCTCCCCGCCTGCAAGGTGGGAAGAGAGAACCGGGTGGCCAAGGTGGAGCTGGTAAACTTCCTGCGGGAGCGTGACAAAAGGGGCACGAACCCCAAATGTGTCCAAACTGATAACTCTTGAGAAAAGGGGTGGACTTCCGGCGGGTTTTGGAGTATGGTTCCGGTTGCCGGAAACACAAAACACAGAAAGGAGCGAGGCAGCATGGCAGCGAAACCTCACTTTGCCGCCAGCGTGCAAAGCAAGAAAGGGCGGCTCTACGCCGTGATGCAAGTGAAAAAGGACGGAACCACCAAGCCGGTGTGGCGGGCTTTGGGCCTGCCCGAGGGGGCCAACAAGACCAAGGTGAACAAGGCCTTCCGGGAGGTGGTGGCCCAGTATGAGCAGGAGTTCTGGGAGGAACAGGAGCGGGGAGGCCGTCCCCCGGCAGATATCCCCGTGTACGACTACCTGGTGTCCTACCTGAAACAGGTGGAGCCGGAGCTGCAAAAGAACACCATCGTCAGCTACCGGAGCATGACCAACGGGAAGATCCGCCGGTACTTTCAGCGCCGGCCCCAGCTCACCGTGGGGAATCTAAAACCCCAGGACATTCAGGACTTTTACCAAAGCCTCTTCGCGGACGGAGTGGTGGCCAACACGGTGATCCACTACCACGCCCTGCTGCGGCGGGCCTTCCAGCAGGCCTTTAAGGAGGAGAGAATCGACGCCAACCCCTTCGACCGGGTGGGACGTCCCAAAAAGAACAAGTTCCACGGGGAGAATTACACCCAGGAGGAGCTGCTCACCTTGCTGCACCTGGCCCGGGGAGATGTGATCTACCCGGCCATTCTCCTGGCGGGGGCCATGGGTCTGCGCCGCAGCGAGGCCTTGGGCGTGCGGTGGTCGCGCATCGACTGGGAGAAGCGCACGGTGCTGCTGGACACCAAAATCGTGGAGTACCGGGAAAACGGGAAAAAGAAGGTGGAGCCGGTGGAGGAGATGAAGAACAAATCCAGCCGCCGCACCCTGCCTCTCCCCGACCCGGTGGTGGAGATGCTCCAGGTGCAGAAAGAGCACCGGGAGGTGTACCGGAAGATGTTCCAAGGCAGCTACAACGCCCAGTACCTGGACTATGTGTGCGTCAACCAACTGGGAGAGCTGCTTCGCCCCAGCTATGTCACCGATCACTTCCGGGAGCTGCTGGAGAAGTACGGCCTGCGGCACATCCGCTTCCACGACCTGCGTCACCCGTATGTCAAGCACACGACAAAAAATATAATTCTGAAAAGCAGAAAACCCAAACTATCAGAGAATCGACCTGATAATCTGGGTTTTCTGCTTTTATAATTGACGTAGAGCAGATCATAAATGGCTAGATACCTTAAATTCGCTATTTTTATTTAAAGTTCTTGATAATCCCACAAGGCTGTAGAAAATCTAGATAGTGTAGTTTTTGTTTTGGGAACCGAAACCACCAAAAGTTTTCGAGGACGCGTCATTGCAACATATGCTATGCGAATAAGCTCTGTGTTCAGATTTCCACTATTAAGCACCGTAGGAGTTAATGTATTTGCGCCTCTTGTACTATCAACAATTAGCAAAGTTGCGTCAAAAGTCTCGCCTTTTACACCGTGTACAGAAGAAAGTGTATAATTGGTTTCTGCTCGTTTTTCAAAGTACTCCATTAACCTATGCTCTTTAAAATCTGGTTGTTTTTTATCCCAAGACTTTATCTTGATTATATCTGGGGCGCATTTACCATCATATGGTTTTATTGTGCCGGAATCTATATGGTGGGAAATGCTCACAATCATTTGGTCCTTCCAATCCACTAGAGTAAGAGTGGGATGTGGTAATACTTTTAGTAGATTGATAATTTTATTTTTCCAAAGAGTTGGTGTAAATCTTTCTTCAGATATAGCAGTAATTTCATTACGAGATAGCCCAATGGGGTTACCAATTTCAATTTCATAGAGTACTTTTTCGCAAATCCGATATGCCTCTTTTCGATCTGAGCAATGCCATAAGTATGAGGCTTTGGCTAGCAATTCCGTTTCGGGCGTTTTCCACGCATCAGAAATAATGTCAGAATGGATTTTCCCTCGCGTTAAGATCGCAACATTTTGTGGAGAAATGGTAATGTTGTTTTTAGAGCATAATTTTAAAAACGTCTCTATAATATCGCCTTTGCTTTTTCCTTTAGAAACTTGTAGAAGCACTGGTTTACTAGCAAAAGCTGCATTTTCTCCTTTGGCAAGAGCTGGTGATTTTCCAGGTTCACAAAGGATACTCGAAAACGGTTGAACTGCATTGCAAATTAATTGTGAGCTTCGGAAATTATATGTTAAATACATACAATGCCAATGTGCATCGCTCATTTTCTTGAGAAAGTATTCAGGAGTAGCATCCCGCCATTCATACAATGATTGATCTGGATCTCCTACCAGTATCATTGTCTGAACGCCAGCCTGTGCAAGACACTCTAATATCTCCATTTGTTCACAGGATGTATCTTGTGCTTCGTCAACAATAATGACCGGAAATCGATAGGCAATCTCTTTGGCAATTTGCGGATATTTCCTCATTAACAGCAAAGAAAGTGCTGGAGCCTCGCGTTGGAACACCATCCCACGTTTTATCAAACTTTTTTTGTAGAGGACGCAAGGTTTGGGAGAAACATCACAATCAATGGTTTTTCCTTCTTTTAAGAGCTTTGTCGTTGACCAGTGAAACCATTCTGGGTGTTGTGTACACATTTGTTTATGACAAACTGCATATTTCGATTGAAATGTAAGTTTGCTGAAATTTTCATGCACGATTATTGGACGCGTACGATTCTCTTTTTGCATTAGATAGCCAAACCTAAGAAGAATAAAATTGTTTATGAAGCTATCCAGCGTACCAACAAAATGGGGATACCCGATGTCACTATACGCATAAGTTGTATCTGATACTTGATTTCGTATTTCGTCACTAGCTACATTTGTAAACGAAAGTGCTGCAACTCCCCGGTGTGGAAAGCGCCAATCTTCTAAGTATTTAATTATTTTTTTTGCAACGATAAAAGTTTTGCCACTTCCAGGGACTGCACATAGCACAATGCGCCCCTCGGCGGCCAAAAAATCTTGTTGCTCCACGGTTAGTCCCATAGGCGTTATGCTTCCTCCGTTACAGAATATACTGCTTTTTTAATGTAATCTGGAACAATAAACGGTTTAGTGATGGCGCAAATATCAGAGCTTTCAGGACGTGGCCAGAGCATAGTGGTTAATTCTCTTTTTAACCGGCGAGCAAGGTTTTGTGCTATTTCGCCTTTATATTTAGAGCGATCTCGAATATACAACCACAGGCAAGCGGCCTTTTCTTCATCAGTATGAAGCTTCGCGAGAACAGAGGCTAGTCTCTTACCAGCTACAGGCTGAGCCTGAATAATTGCCTCAAGAAGATAAGGAATATTTTCCGGATAAGCAGCAAGTTCGTACTCGAAAGTCTTTCGGGCTCCCAAAATATTTACGTGCGCTTTTTGACATAAGGCATCAATACTTTGAAAACGTTCAGAGGGTGTAGTTGCTTTGAGTTTCAAAACAATGGAATCAATATCGTCTGTATCATAATCAATGTCTTTTACAATATAGGTTTCTTTATCTTCTTTGTTAGTACACCTATCATCATCGGTGATAATGGTTGCCTTAATAGTTACTTGCTGAGTATCATTTGCATAACATAACAGATTTGCAAAGGGTTTAAAAGAAACACCATCTACATTGATAACCTCGACTGCGTATTTATCTAGGGGACGATTTAAATATTCTGCAAAGATCGGGAGTAATAGCGCCTCGCTAATTCCCTCTACAAACAAAATTCCTTTTGCAAAAAGCATTTGAGATTTTGTAACATCAAGATATCGTTCAAGATTATCTCTATCATCTTCATCAATATTACTTTGTGACAGAGAAAGACAATTTACTCGATGTTTTTGCTCATAAAGAAGTACAAGTTTATCTATCCCAATACGCGAAACCAATGTGGGAGAATGCGATGTATATATTACCTGAAAACTTTCACGGTTTGAGTTTTTATCAAAAAAGCCATGTACTAATTCCTGTAATTGTGGGTGCAGATGGGCTTCTGGTTCTTCAACCAATAAAAGGTTGAATAGTGCAGTGTCTGCGCTTGTTTTCATGTCTCCTAAAACAGTGGACATAAACAAGATATTATTATAGCCTAAGCCGTTTTGAAAAAGCTCAAAAGAATTTAATGATAATGTATCTAATAGCATTACAACAGCAGCTGGGAGATTCTTTTTCAGTTGTCTTAGTGCCAAGATGTCAAGATATACTCCCGTCTCGTCTTCTGAGGTGTTTTTCGCCCACTCTTCTTCAGAATATGAATCCTTGAGCAGCTGAAATTCCGAATGATCCTTTCGCAAGTACACCCAACGGGGCTTGATCCATGCTCTTAAGGCTCCTGCAATGGCCTCAAAGCGCGGCTCTACTAAGCCAAGTTCTATACTTTGTTTTAAAACATCCTGTTCAATCGTTGAAAGGTTATCGTTGACAATGTGCCCCACTCGAATTAAAGAATCCTTTTTTAAAATTTCACTGTTTGCCATGCGCAAAACATTTATGATTTCTTCCTTCGCTTCGTCTGTATTTGTGGCAGTGCTAAATAGCGAGGCCAACTTACTTGACCGTGAGGGACGCATCTCCGTTTCGGCATCTCTTAATGCGCCAAGAAACACTAACTGAATTGCTTCAAAAATATCAGCAGAAACGGGATTCCCTTCAACAGGTCCTCCCCAAATATTATAGCGAATTTTTTCCTTTCCCTCAGGAGTTTTTATTGTATAATACCGAATATGAAATTCTCCCTTGGATGGATTCTCAGGGTCCCAAATCTCAAAAAAATCCGGTGATATTTCATCAAAATAAACACTAATAAAAGCTTCATCACAACGAACGCCATCATTACGGACATGAAAGTCCGATAAATTGAAATAAATGTCTTTTTTATATGGTACTGTAGAAAATGCGATTCGCATTGCATCAATTATCGCTGTTTTTCCACAATTATTTTCGCTAATAATAGCATTAACACCCTTTTTAAAAAAAGCTGTTATGCCTATTTCATCGAATATTCTAAAATTTCTAATTGTTATCTTAGATATGTACATTGCTTCACCCCCCTTTACATATTGTACCACTTATTACTTATCTATAAAAGCGCCGAAAAACAGAAAACCCAAGCTACCAAGATGGATTTGATAGCCTGGGTTTTCCGTTTTTGTATCTTCAATTATTCAAAGAGGTCATGGACTTTGTAAATAATCTCAATGCGGTTGTCGGGGAATACATACACCTTTTCAATCAGCAGATCGGTCAACTCCGAGGTCAGCACATCCGCTTCCGCAATTGAGTGAACAATCTCTTGTCGGCTGCTTTGGCGGGCCTGTTCTTCTCGCTTCAGTTTTGCCTGGGCGGTGACAGCAGCATAGGCATTTTTGACTTTCAGTATTTCTGCGTCATAAACTGCTTTCTCCGATTTATAAGTGTCCAGCTCGATCTGCCCCAGGAGATACCGTTCAAAGAGAGCTTGCTTCTGGTCCTTCAGAGTTTCCAGCTGCTTCTCATATTCAGAACATTTGGCAGCGGTGGCCTCCAGGTGAATGGTGCCGTCTTTATGTACGGGCAGCAGGATTTCCAGCTGCTTTTTCAAAGTGAGGAGGACGGCTTCTTCCAGACCGGCAGCATCTGCCCGGACATCGCGGCAGCGGCTGTTCACATCGGCGGTAGAATGGCGGCACATATAAAACGGTCTCTTTTGGGCGATGCGGGAGAGTGCATGATCGCAGCAGCCGCAATAGACTTTGCCTTTCAGCGGGTACTCCCTGGTTTTCCTGTTCGGCAAGAAAAACCTGCGCTGCACAGCCTGCACCTTTTCAAATAGTTCTTTGTCAACGATTGCCGGATGATGGTCGGGAATAATGAACCACTTGTCCCGGCCTTTCCTGCGGCTTCGTGTGCCGCCCACTTCAATAACAGCACGACGTCCGATGACATAGGAGCCGATATAGCGTTCATCCTCCAGGATACGGAGAACCGTAGAACTGCTCCAGCGTCCACGGGAGCGTGAGACATCGTGGTACTGCTGCCCATGAGCTGCTTTGTATTCGCCGGGGGTCGGGATACCTCGCTTAAACAGTTCCCTGGTAACGGCTGCTGCTCCAATTCCGGTTGCGGCAAGTTGGAAAATGAGCTGTACCACAGCAGCGGTTTCCGGGTTCGGTTCCATTCTGCCATCGGCGCTTTTGCGATACCCGTAAGGGCAAACTTTGCTCTGGTATTCGCCACGCTGCATTTTGGCGTACTTGGCGCTTTTGGTCTTGATGGACATATCGCGGCTGTAATACTCGCTGATCAGATACTTGAAAGCCACATCCATACCGCCAGTATCGCCCTTGTGCTGATCGCTGTCAAAATCATCGTTGATAGAAATGAACCGGGTGTGAAACAGCGGAAACACACGCTCAATGAAATAGCCAGTCTCAATGCTGTTTCGTCCAAATCGGGAAAAGTCTTTTACGATGATGCAGTCGATTTTATTGGCCCGTACCATCTCAATCAGCTCCTGGACTTTGGGGCGTTCGAAGTTTGTCCCGCTATACCCGTTGTCGATAAATTCAAGGACTTCTGCATTAGCGGACTCCGGCATGGAAGAAACAAATTCGTTCAGCGCAAGGTGCTGGTTTTCAATGCTCATACTGTCGTATTTATAATCCTCCAAGGAAAGGCGGATATAAAGGGCAATCACATATTTCTGCACTGGCTCAGCACCTCCTCACAATGTTCAAATTCGCTCTGGAAGCGGAAACGAACCGTAATCCGCTTTTCTTTTGAGACCTCTACACGGTCAATCAGGCGGTCAATCAGGGCTGCCGTCAGCTGGCGATCTTCCTTGATATGCTGTGCATCCTGGGACAGCATTTTGTACTGTTCCAGCTGCTTGGCGATGATTGCAAGCCCTGCTTTCAGCTGCTCAATTTCCTCGCTGATCGCCTCGATTTTGGCTTCGTATTTCTCTTTGAAGGTAAAATACTCGTCTTTTGACAGATGGTTCTGGATCAGGCCCTCATACAATCCGCGCTGATAGGTTCGCAGCTGCTGGATTTCCTGTTTCCGGCTGGCGATTTTAGCCTGTATGTTTTTCTGTTCCTCGGCTTCTTTGGTGAGGTTTTCCAGACCAAGAGAGTATTGCCCCAGTGTGGTATCAAGCTGTTCCTGTATCATATCGGCCAGGGCATCCAGTAGCTCTTTTTCAAAGATAAACGCACCAGGACAAACGCCCTTTTTGATACGGTTGTTGCTGATACAGTGGTAGACATATAACTCCTGTGACTTTCTGCGGACGCATTTTTGTCGGTGAAGGCTGCGTCCGCAGTGGGCGCAGAAGATTTTGCCTCTCAAAAGATTAGGAGACCAGGAATGTATCTCCCTGTCTTTTGCCTGCTGTGCAGCCTGGTCCAATGCTTTCTGAACAGCGGCAAACAGCTCCCGGCTGATAATGGCTTCATGGGTGCCGCGTACCGTTGTCCATTCATCGGCGCTGGCTCTGACCTGCTTGTGGTCGATGATTTTAGATACCCCTTGCACCAGATCTCCGGTATAAACCTCTGCGCGGAGAATTTTGGTAACGGTGCGGGTTTGCCAATGCCCATTGCCCACCAAATTCTCATGGGTGATCTCTCCCAAGGTCCTCTTGTAGTGGCTGGGAGAGAGATACCCGGCCTCGTTCAAGCGTACTGCGATAGTGTTTAATCCTGCGCCCTCGGCGGCCCATTGAAACATGGTTTTGACTACCTCGGCAGCCACCGGGTCAACGATCAGCTGGTGGCAGTCATCAGGAGCCTTCAAATATCCATAGGGTGTACGCGCACCAACATACTTGCCGTCTTTCATGGCCTGCCGCTGCTGGGCTTTGATTTTTCTGGCAATATCCATCGCATAGGCTTCGTTAATCATGTTCCGCAGCGGAATGATAATACCATCGTGGGCATTGTCCGGGGAAGAAGAATCGTAGCGGTCATTCACAGCAATAAAGCGGACTTTCTGCATGGGAAAGTAACGCTCGATATAATAGCCGGTGTCTATGACATTTCGCCCCAGCCGGGACAAATCTTTTACAATGACACAGTTGATAAGACCCGCTTCAATATCGGAGAGCATCTGCTGGAAGCCGGGACGGTGGAAGTTCGTACCTGTTGCGCCATTGTCAATGTAGGTCTGTACCACAATAATCTCCGGGTTCTGCTCCAGATACCGGGCGATAATCAGCTGCTGGGTTTCAATAGAGGCGGTGTGAGTATGCTTATCCTCAACGGAAAGCCGCACATAAACTCCGGCGCGGCAAGAGGTATCTATCTCCGGCGCAGGAAGCACCACAGTTTCTTTTCTGCTTTTTCTTGCCACAAATCATCCCACCTTTCTTTGGCCTGTTTGCTCTGCCAGTTGAATCAGCTGGATTGCTTTCTGGTATTCATCCTGGTATGTAAAGGTAATCTCCAATTCCTTTTTCCCAATCACCTTGATGCTCTGTATCATGTGAACCACAGCTTTGCGGTCCAGGGTCTCCATCGTAGAAAACTGTGTGAAGTGGGAAATCCAGCGGTTCCGTTCACTCCGGTTCTCCAGAACATCAGCCAGCTTTTCCTTTAAGACCCGAATGCTCTCTTTTGCATTTTCCGCAATCCTCGTGTATCTGGCCTTATAGTCGGTATATTCCTCTTTGCTGATGGTGCCAGTAATCAGGCTTTCGTAGAGACGGGCCTTAAATTCAAGCGCCTGTTCCACCTGCTGCTCATTGGCGGCGATGTGGGAGGCGTATTCATTGGCAAGCGCCTGATTGATACTGCTCTGGTCGATGCCGTCCAGGATAGCTTGCAGGCAGCTCACATTGTCGATGTAGCCTTTTAGACTGTCCTTGACGCACTCTACAAGATCGCTTTCCTTGAGCATTACCGGGTTGGCGCAGCCATGCTTTTTCCCGGTGGGGCAATAATAATAGTGGTACTCTTTGCCCTTGACCCGGTTCGTTTTCCGCGTCATGCGGCTCCCACAGCACCCGCAGATCAAGACGCCGGAAAACAGATACACTGTATCCTGCTTGGGAGAAGTCCGGGTATCCAGTCTGCGGATACGCTGGACCAGCTCAAAATCCTGCTTGGCAATCAGCGGCTCATGGGCGTCAGGAACGCGAATCCATTCAGAGGATGGCCGCTGCTCCATTTGCTTGATTTTGTAGTGTGGCGTGCCTTGCTTCCCCTGTACCAATGTGCCGATGTAGGTTTCATCCTGCAAAATGCGGATGATCGTTGTAGCAGACCACTTGCAATCCTCTTTGTCGGCATAACCGTGTTTGGCATAGGGAAAGCCATTGTTTTTCTTATAGGCCAGGGGGGAGAGGATGCCCATTTCGTTCAGAACGGTGGCGATTCGCAGGGCGCTTGTCCCATCCAGGCGCATACGGAAGATGTCCCGGACAACACGGGAAGCATACGGGTCAGGCACAAGCAGGTTTTTGTTTTCCTCGGACTTCATATAGCCGTAAACGGGAAAGGCTCCAACAAAATCTCCGTTACGACGCTTTATATCCAAAGAGGTACGGGTCTTGATGGAAATATCCCGGCAGTAGGCTTCGTTCATAATGTTTTTGACGGATACGGTCAGATCGTCACCGCTGCCTTCATGGGCGGTGTCGATGTTATCCGTGATGGCAATAAAGCGGACCCCATAAGTGGGGAACACCCGGCGCAGATAGCGTCCGGTTTCGATGTACTCTCGTCCCAGGCGGGAGAGGTCCTTTACAATGACGCAGTTGATCTTGCCATCGGTAATGTCCTGCATCATTTCCTTAAACGCCGGACGGTCAAAAATGATACCGCTGTAACCATCGTCGATTTTTTCGGATACGATTTGGATGTCCGGGTTTCGTTCAATGAAGTTCTCAATCAGCTTCCGCTGGTTGGTAACGCTGTCGCTCTCGCTGGAGCGATCATCTGTGTAAGACAGACGAATGTAAGCTGTAGCTTGATATTTTGGCATGAAAAAGCACTCCTTTCCTCCCGGAAGCTCCTGCAAGAAAAGAGTGGATTTTGAGGTTTTCAGTTTTCATCCTTTTCCATGCACATCGTAACACTCTTTTGGAAAAAGAGCGAGGATGTCGATTACCTTAAAATCCCTTGCAGGCATTCCTCCAATGTGACCCCGTTGCTGGCAAATGCGGCGTTTACTACAAAATCGCCGCAGCGAAAGCGATAGGGGTTTTTGATCTGGTGCAGAAAGGCCGCGATCCGTTCCTCTTTGGGGAGGTCTTTGTCTACCGTGACTTCACGGATGTCAACCAATTCATCGTTTATCGTTTGTGGACAGCATTGCGTCAACTGGCTCATAAGGGTTCTCCTTTCTTTGAAGTCGGTTTCAAAATCACATGAATGAGCTGGCAACCGGAGCTGCCAGCTCATGGTATCTGACTTTGAAAAGAAAGGACTGCACCCAAATGATGCTTTGTTGTTGCTAACAGCCAATGGACGCAGCCTTTCAGATTATATCCGTTGCTTTCGTCACATTTGCCACGCGCCCCTGACGATAGGGACATTCCTGGTCTCCGCTGGCGCGGATGTCATAACTCCGCAGCGTCGTTTTACTCGTGCGCCGCAGGGTTCCCCCCAAGTCTTTAGGAGGCCGTGAGGAAGTATCTTTAAGCCCCCATGCAGTCACAGCGACCCGAAGTGCCACCTCCGGGTTTCAGGCTTGCGTTGATCGCTCAGGACAGCCTGCTTATCACCTCCTTGGCTTGTCCTTCTTGGCGGCGCGCCTGATCCGCTCGTACATGGGTTATGTACCAGAAATGCCGTCTATTCAGTTGTCAATGTTCCAATGAAGGCAAAAGTTGTCCTTCTAATAACACTGACAAAAATGGCATCATTCGGACGCTTGGGAAAAAACTTTTACCAGTTTTTTTAATCCAAGATGGATGCTGTCACGCACACGGCGCGGGTCAACGCCTTCGGCCTGGGCAATCTCCTTCACGCTCATATCCAAGTAGAACCGAGCATAGATCCGTTTGGCCTGTTTGTCCGGCAGTTCCATCACCGCAGCGTAGAGCTGTTCCCGCCGTTGTTCGTCCTCCAAGATTTCCTCCGGGGTAAGTGGGCGATTTATTACGGCATTTTCAATGCCATTGTCATAGTCCAAAGAATAGTATGCCTTATAGCGATACATCTGGCGCTCATAGGCAGCGTCAGCTCGTTTGTCTGCCAAAAACACAGCGTGTACTTCATCGGTCACATCCAAAAAAATGTCTGTTTTATATATATCGGGATACAGATCCCGAAGATTGATTTTCTGCATTATGTACCTCCATTTCGGTTCACAAGTCCAGTTGACGGGTGAGCCGAAATGAGGCGGAGAACGACAGCCAGGAGTATTACTGCTTTTACCTCTAAATCTGTATTGGAATACAGGTTCAACAACGCAATGACTTAATAGAAAACATTGAAATTCATGTTCAGCGCAACATACTTGAACCAGTTATTCCTTTTCAAGGCGCAACTCCTTTCACTGAAAAGATGAAATACAATACAGTTTCAGGGCGCACCGCAGTGAATTAAAACAAAACGAGGTGTATTGTAGAATATATTTGAGGTGAATTGGGATGCAAGAATATTCTCAGCGATTGGCTGATGCGATTAAGAAGGCTCGATTAGAGCTTGGTCTTACTCAAGAGCAGGTGGCGGAAAAGAGTGGTACTGATGTGCGGACAATCATCAATATGGAACAAGGCAGAGGGAATCCCAAGCTTGAAACTCTGTTTCCGTTAATCCGCGCACTTAAAATGGATTCAAGAGAAATTTTTGATGTGGCTCCTAATTTGGATGCACCATCTATTCGTTATTTGCGCTTACTGATTGATGACTGCAATGAAGAAGAAGCTGCCACGCTACTTCCCGTGATGGAATCCGTTTTATCTGCTTTGCGCTCCCCACGAGCAACAAAAATCAAATAGGTTATATAAACAAAAGAGCCTGCTACCCTTGCTATCGGGGAGCAGGCTCTGCGCTTTATGCGTCTGGCTCTTTGCTAAGTACCAGTTTCAATTTTACAACATCGATTCGAAGCTCTTTCTTGCACTTTGGACAGTAGAGTGGGAACTTCACGAGAACTGTGTCCTCATACACCTTTGTTCTTGTTTTTCCACCGCAGATCGGACAGCGAATCCACGAAGAAGGCGTTTGATTGTGGTTCACTATATCGCCTCCTATAAACGGCTTAGCTCTGCATATAATGTCTGGCTTTTGCCTATCTTAAAAAGAAAGCCGACAACAAACAAGGCTACCTTGTCTATTATCGGCTCTGCGTCTGTGCGTCTGGCTCTTTGATAACTGATGTATTCATATGGTTTACATTAACTAAAGTTTCCTGTTTGCATTTCGGACAATACAAGGGGAAATTTATTAGAACCGTATCCCCTCGAATCTTTAGTCGTGTTTTATTGTGGCAGATAGGGCATAGTACCCATTGAATTTCATGCAATGTATCACCACCTTATCTATTTTTTCTTCTTATTCTTCCATGCTCTGTATATTGCATTTGCGATAGGAAGCAAAATACATATTGCTACAAACCAGCTTGGAAAATGCGGCATAGTTACTCCCTCCTTCTTATATAAAATTAGACATTGCCAACGCAACACAGGCAACAGCAATTAAAAACGATACAACTATCCTCCACACAGAAAAGCTGTACAATTTTTCTGGATGATTGATGTCATAACGAACAGAAATTGTAGTTCCAACTTGTGATGCCATAGGTACTTGTATTCTGTTTTGAGATTGATAGGTTTTTCCTTTTACCTTGTATGACAATGTTGCCCATTTTGAATTGCGGAATTTTGAGTTCTGAGGATTTGGTGTTTTAATTGAAATAATTGTTCCAACTACCTGCGCTGTTTGGTTCCTTTTCAGCAAATACTGAATGAAATTTATAAAACCAAAGCCAAATGCCAAAATAGCAATGATATAGAGAAAAATAGTATCTCTCATAGTCCCACCTTTCTTTATGCTAAATCAGTTTCGTTGTAGATTTTTATAGACAACATAGACGACACCACCAAAATTATAAAGCCACCCACCAAAACGCCGCTATAAACAAAATAAGCGGGGATTGAAGCAAGAAAATCCAAGTTGGCGGTATCCATTCGCATAAGCATAGGGAGAATGAACGGTGAAGCAACAATAATAACGGCAAATGCAAATTTTGTTTTCTCGTACCCCAGCTTATATTGAATTGGCAAGTAAATCCCAATAAAAACAGATGTTACAAAGAACATAAGGATAAACAATGCTATGCCAGATGTACCCAGCCCCGGAATAAGAAGTGTTTCAATTCCAAAAATGATGCAGCACGCAACATATATTGCAATACAGAAAATGTATTTTGATAATACCATCATGCTCCTTGAAAACGGCGTGGCACATAGTAATGTCGTAGCTTTAGGAAATTGATATTCTTTTAGAGATACATATTGAAGCAGCATAAAAACCGAAAAAATTACGGAAAGGATGAAGCCAAAAGTTCCAGCAAACTCTGGTGTCCGCCAGCGCATGACCGGTGGAATAAGAATAGCAGCCACCAATACAATCAGAACATACTTCTTAACAATCAAAAAATCTTTTTTTATCAAGTGAAATAACATTATTCTTTTCCTCCTTCAATATTGCCGAGCATAATATCCTCGATTGTCGGACGCTCAATAATAATGTCTGGAATATGCTGCTGAACCTCAGACACCCTTTGGGTAATTCCGGTAAACCCATAGGCTGTTTCGGAAATTCGCAAAAATAGCTTGCGGATATTTTCGTCCATCTTACGCATATCGCCTTTAACAATACGGTAACTATCCAACAAGGTATCTTTTTCCTCTTGAAACACAATACGTCCATTGTCAATCAGAATAAGCATATCGGCAATCTTATCCAGATCGGATGTAATATGCGTTGAGAAAAAAACACCTTTTCCGCCTTTACTCATGTAGTCTGTCAGTATGGTTAAAAGTTGTCCGCGGATAAGCGGATCAAGGCCACTGGTTGGCTCGTCCATAATCAGCAATTCGGCATTATGTGAAAGTGCCAGTGCAAGAGCGTATTTCATTTTCATGCCTTTAGAAAGTGTATTGATTTTCTGCTTTGGACTGAGTTCAAACCGCTCCATATATTCCTTGAAATCCTGTTCACTCCACGCCGAGTATGCCGAGGCAATTACATCTTTCATTTCAGCTAATGATAGTTCGTCATAAAAGCAGCCATCATCCAAGACAACGCCAATACGATCTTTAATTTGACGAGCATCTTTTTCAATGTCCATACCAAAAAAATTAATATGGCCAGAAATGCGACTGGTAAGCCCTAATATAGATCGTAGAGTGGTTGTTTTGCCTGCGCCGTTAACGCCAATAAATCCCGTGATACATCCTTCCGGCAGGGTAAAGGAAACATCCTTCAAACTGAAATCGTCATACGATTTATTTAGGCCAGTTACTTTCAAAATATTGTCCATTTCAATCCTCCTCGTACAGAATATCCATCATAGCATTTAATTCATCTTTGGTAATTCCCATTGTTTTCGCCGTCTGTATCATATCTTGCATTTTCTGTTCCACAAGGCGGCGCTTAGAATCTCGCAATAGTTCAATATTGCTGGTTGATACAAAAGTACCCTTTCCTACTTGACTTGTGACAAAACCTTCTTTTTCCAGTTCCTCATAAACCCGCCGTATGGTTAAGACGCTAACAGACAAATCGTTTGCGAAGGCTCGAATAGATGGAAGTGGATCACCCTCGACTAATTCCTCTTTTAAGATAGCATCTTTAATCTGGTCTTTGATTTGCTGGTATAGAGGATTTTCCGAAGTATTAGAAATCAATATCTTCACAAAGTATTTTCCTCCTGTGCTTTAATGTGATGTTCTCACATACACACTATACACTACAAACACAATTAAGTCAAGAATCACTTGCGAATCACCAAAAAGGAGCAGTATTTCATATCAATCTCCGTTGTATTCTTATAATCTAACTGATAGGAGCGCTGTCTTTGCCATCATTTTTGGGATGTCAAGTAGCAAGCAATGCCCCTGGATAGCCATTCGGCTTCCAGCGCTGCTTGTTGAGGGTATCCCCCAAGCCCCCATGAACGCAGAATTTCATTCTGCGGCTACGCGTCCGATGGACGCTTTTGACTACGATCAGATCACCGCTGCTCGTGGCCTTTTTCCTTTTCGGTATCGTGTTCCGTCTCCGTATGTAAGAGCCGATCCACATTGGCCTTTGCCGCCAGCAGCTCCCGCATTTCCTCACGGGAGCGCCGGTACTCGGTATAGGTCTTTTTCTTTTCCTCCAGCAGCCGAGCATATTCAGCTTGCAGTTCCTTGACTTTGGGCAACTTCTTGACCCCCATATCATCAAAGACATTTTTTGCCGCCTGATGGAGCAGAATTTCTTCCTCATGTTCCTCGCGGAATTTCTTTGAGTAGCCAGCTTTTCGGTAGGCCACATAGGTGTCACGAGTCTTGGCATAGTTGATGATATGGGTCCGCAGGACGGCGATCTCCGCCATGCGTTTCTCCGCTGCCTTGATTTTTGCAGACAGCTCATTGTGGTGGGCCGTGGCCGCAGCAGCTTTCTCCTCCAGCACTGCATACTCCAACAGATTATGCTCGGTGAGATAATTCACGGTCTGCGCCATCTGTTTCAGATTAAAGACCTTGGCCCACCGCACATACCCAGCACCTTTTCCGGCCTGAAGCTTTGCCTGGATGTCAACCAACAGATTGACCTTTGGCGGATCTGCTTGCTTGACTGGTTTCTGACGAGGTGTATGTTCTTTTTGACCGGCGAGGACAGCCAGCAGATCCTCCAGAGTGTAGCCTTTGCCCAGGCTGTCCAAGCGGGACACTTTTCTCCAGCCGGGGAACTTCAAACGGTAGGATTTCCCGCGCTTGGATACTTCGCAGCCGGATTCCCGGAGCAGCTTCAGCAGCTCGTCCAGGTCAGCAGGCTTTTGTGCCAGGGCGTTGTCAATGGCAGCACGGAGCAATTCCCGATGGGAGGGCTTCGCCTGATCGCCCAGCCATTGGTCGTAACTTTTGCCGTGGGGCTTTGGGTTCTCGACAATGGAAAGTCCGTTTTCAATGCAGATGGTGTCGCTCAATCGACGGACGGCTTTTGTGCTGCCCCAAAAGTTGCGGAACTTCCGGTCACAGTCCAGGTTGACCGAACTCCAAATGATATGATTATGGACATGGGCCTTGTCAATGTGGGTACAAACGATAAAGGCGTGTTTGCCCTTGGTGAACCGCTTGGCAAACTCCACGCCCAGCCGGTTCGCTTCCTCCGGCGTGATCTCCCCAGGGCAGAAAGACTGGCGGACATGGTAGGCGATCACATCATCTGCGCCCCGAACCCGTCCGGTGGCGGCGATATACTGGCGCTTAGCTAGCATGAACTCGGCATCGGCCACACGGCTGTCGCACTCATAGCCGGTGATGAGCCTGCCGTGGTCGGTCTTTTGCGGGTTGGCCACATAGTCGATGATCTCGCTGATGGCTCGGCTCTCGGTTCGGCCCTTGCCGATGTGCAGCGGCATGATGCGTGTGGTTGCCATTGTTATGAACCCTCCTTTTGAAAAAATAGCGGCCTGCCGAAGCAGACCGCTCTATAAGTTTTTCGAAACAGTGTTGTGTTGTAAGAACAAATTTGCTATGTAGCAGTATGAACAAATGCAGGAAATGTACACTATAATAGGCGATTTACTGAATCAATACTGATTATCTTTCTGGATGCTTGTTAGTCATTTGCGCGGAGAAGTACCCTTCATGTATTCCGCATATGAAACTGGAAACAATTTAAAATCATCTCCATGATAGTTCTGAATCATTTGATAGCAAGGAATATCTTTCTCTTTGCAAATTTCGTTTAATATTTGAGCTTGTTCTGCTGATGACCTACGCCCAATGTATACTGCTGTAGGTTTTAAAGAAAAAATCACTTTGTGATTTGTCACAGAATCAATGCTTGGCGGCGAAAAAAGCCGCCATTCTTTTTCATATTCCCAATCAAGTGATTTGGTCAGCAAACATTTAGAAATCAACAATGTATCTCCATAGTACAGTTCCATGGGGGCTTCTGCCCTTGCTATTATATTGGCTTGAATTACAGTCAATAAATGCGATGTTGCATCAAACCTTGACTTGCTATATATAACTGGTGCAATAGACGGAGTAATCATAAAATTGTTACACCCTTTAATATCCGTGCACCCTTGTTGACATGGTTTGAGAATAGATTTGAAATCATACTCCAAACAAAATCCGTGATGCCCATTTGCATAGTGGCCCCACATCAGCGATGAATCGTTATGCTCGCTAAAACACGCAATATGTCTCTGTGATTCTGCTTGCAGAATTCCAGTAAAGAACTGGTCGCATAGGTCATTGAAATTTTGAACAATAAAAGCGATAATCTGTTGTTTCATTATTTCGCAGTTTGTTCGCAAGGCGCTTTCATCTAATCTGTCCGGGATATTGGCAATTATCCGTTCAACCATTTCTGCACCAAAAGCATTTGTCATGGCTGCAGGGATATTTCCACTTTTAAACAGCTGTATTAGATTTAAAATGTGTTCAAAAGATAGCTCTCTTTCCAACTCGCTCTGTATCGTATCCAGATTATAAAACGGAATACACTCATAGGGATCATTAAATTCCCACAGATTGCTTCCCCATATTTCATCGTTTCTCAACGCACTAACTGCATATTCTGTATTTGCTCGAAAACGATAGAGACGATCGGGAATATTAGTAATTATCCATTCCTGTAATGTTTTTATTTTGACTTTTGCAGTTTCCTGAGAGGATAGGCTATCAACTGTTGTTCCATATAATAAGCGTTCAAATTCTATTCTTTTATCCATAGTGATTCTCCAACAACGTGAGTATAGGTATGGTTTTGCAAGCAATCCAAAACCACATTGTAAAATACCGGAATACTTTAATTTTCCATTACTGCTAACTGACTTCAGTCTAGACTGCTATTTGGGAAATATCTCGGCATAGATTATTTTGACATTCTTGAATCCTTTAACCTTTTTTACAGTATACCCTTTTTATGTTCCATCTTCAATGTAAGTTGTCGAAATAAGGTGGGGAGTAAAGACAACATTAGCGATTGAATAAAACGCTCTATCTGATGGGATCATTCAATCCTTTATCAAATAGAGCGTTCATTCTATCCATAAACTGTATCTTGCAGAAAATATCGAAAATTCTGCACTTTTCCCAGCAGCCAAAAGGCCAGTTTTGGCAATCCAAGCGGGCCGAGAAGAAATGCAATCGCTAATAGGATAAGTCCATTTTTGGGGGAGTAAGTAACCAATACCGCAGTTCCGAGAAAGGTGACTACCATACTGGCCAGCCCCAGCACCAAACCCGACACATAGATCAACCCTACGCAAATCCAGATGGCCAGGGTGAGCAGCAGCACCACCGGCGCAATCACGATTTTGAGTAATACTTTCATGCCATCGCCCCCTTCAATTCCAAATAGTGCTGCCGGATATACGCAATCGTTTTTTCTCCTTCTGCATCCAAAACCTCAAGATGTCTCTTTCGCAAGATGAGATACTCGTTATACGCAGTAGCAGATTCGAGTAGCTTATTAAACATTGATTTCGGCGTTGGGCAACATACAACATCCGACCAGTCCTGTGCGGCAGCATCCCACAACATGACTGCATAGCCATGCTTAGTTTGCACAACTTCTAAAGCTGTATCTGCCTTCAAATAATCTTCAAAGATTTTAAACACAATTCTATCTGTCAGCATGATTTGTCAGATCCTCAACAGGTTTGTTTCTGATATTATTGTACCCACATTCTTCTTATCTTCGCAAGGATGCGGGCAAAAAGAAAAAGCGGAGGGAGGCGCGGCGAAAAGAACGCCGTTCCTCCCTCCGCAGATGGGGTATATGCCCCTGTCACGAAAGATTGGAGAGCTGGGTCAGGATTTCCTTCACACCTGCCCATAGCTGCTCCTGCCGCTGGGCTATATCCTCCAGATCAGCATCGTAGATACGCCCGGTCTCATGTACTCGGCGGGTAAGCTGGTTCAGATTGTTGCTGCTCCGGCGCAGCAGGGACACCAACTCCTTCAGCTCCGGTAAATCTAGCTGCACCACATAACCGTCCAGGGCCATCTTTCGTAGATAGGCTTCCCGATTATTGGTCCCAAGTTGGGACATTTTCTGCTCGATCAGCGCCAGCTCCTCCGGGGAGACCCGGAAATTTACCTGGACATCACGCTTGCGTTTCGGGCCGCTCACCGCTCCGGCTCCTGTTTCTTATGGGCCGGAGCTTTCGTGGTTGTCTGTTTCGGCTCCTGCTTCAAATACTCCCGGACAGAGGGCCGGATCTGACGCAGCTCTTTGGAGCGGTCCTCATTGGCCAGGATGGTGGCATAGGTCCCAGGCAGCCCTTTCATGCCGGTAAAAGTCAAGCTGCGAAACGGCAGGAGATTCATCAGCCGGTCATGGTCTTTGCTCCCGGCACGATTCAGAAACTCCGGGGAAATGCGGGCCATGTAATGGGTCCCGTGTGGGCTGTTCGGCACATCCGGTGCGCGCAGCTCCCGCAAAATCCGTTCTGCCTCTGCCTGGATGTCCTCTGCCGTCAAGGGCTGGCGGCGCAGATGTTCCTCGCGCACAAGATCAATAAAGCCATTCAGAACGGCGGGGTGGCTGTTCAGGGCATAGCCGCACCGGACGGTATCAGAGTTGTAGTTGGGAATGGTCTTGGCCCATTCCTTGTTCCGGGGTGAATAGCGTGCGTCCCAGTCCTGGAGCTGGACGGTGTTGGCAAGGACCAGCATGACCCGGTCCATGCCGTAGGTCTCGATCACGCCCTTGGCGGCATCGTGACTGAGATACATCCCGTCGAAATGTTCCCTCACCGCAGTTTCAATAGCCTCTTTGCATTGGAGATTGGCGTTATTGGAAGCCCGGTACTGCTCCAGCTCCCCATGCTCTTTCGCATAGATGGCGGAGTGCGGATAGATGGCAGCCTTTCGTAGCTCCGCCTGCGCCTTGCAAGCATCATCAGCCCGGCTCTCAATACTTTCCCGGATCACATCCATATAGCCGGTCTCCAGCTTCTCAAAGTGGCGGTACACATCGGCCAGGGGCGTGGGCGAATCCAGCAGCGCCTGGGCCTGGGCGTCGGTCAGCTCCAGCTCCTCCATCGCCATCACAATGTCCTCCCGGACGGTGTATTCGTAGGCGTGGTTCAGAACCTCCACCGGGGGCTGGCTTTTCAGCCAGTCCCGGTATTTTTCCTGTTCGGCGGCCATCTTCTCATAGAGAGCCGTATTCAATTCGTTGGTATTCATGTTATCGCACCTCCTCATGCTGTTTCGATTTCTTTTCGGGGCTTCGGGGCGGCACCGGGCGCTTCAAGCTGTCCAGCACCGAGGGCCGTGCGCTCTTGGCAATCACGGACTCCGGCTGGGAACGGCCTCTGCCATCCAGGTTCAGAAGCGTGTCCAGCTCCACCAGACGGGCGGACTTTACCCGCAGATCATCCTCATAAGGGAAAGGCTTGCCCACTTCCTCTTTGGCAGCGGCCTGCTGCTGGTACAGATTGTCCAGCTGGGCCTTGGTCGCATCCAAACGCTGGGACATCTGCGCGAGTGCATTGTCGATACGGGTCAGGTTGCCGCGTGGGTCCGTACCGAGGCTTGCCCGGTGGGTCATCTGGCCTTTCAACAGGAGCGTATATTCCTGTTTCCAAGCGGAAAACTCCACGGACATAGTAAAGCCCCGATAGCTGCCGATCTGCACCGGTTCGGAGCCTTTGACCTCCTTACAGGCATCCAGCAGGGCGGCACCGGCATTCTCTTTGTCGGTCAAAACATCCCCCCGAATTTCCATGCCGATAAAGCCGTCCTCTGGGTGGGGATGGGCAGCCAGGGCCTCCAGGTCTGCTTCAAAGCCTTGAATAAAGCCTTTGTGCTTTTCAATTTCCTCTGGGAAGTATTTCAGTAGCTGATCCTCCAGACGGTACTGCTTGCTCTGGTGGTCGGCTTTCATGAGCTTCAATTTGGCGACCTCCACATCCAGGTCCATGCGCTCCTTGATACGGGGGTCTCCGGCGCACAGGGCCTTGATCTCGGCAAAGGACAGTGCCGTTTCGTCCACATCGTCGCAGCTTCTCACCGGCGATTTAGAGGTCATAATCTGGCTGATGAACTTCTGCTTATTCTCGACGGTTTGCCATAGGTAGGCATCGAAAGTTCCCTCGGTGACATAGCGGTAGACATGGACCAGGGGGTTTTGGTTGCCCTGGCGCTCAATACGACCCTTACGCTGGGCAAGGTCTCCCGGCCGCCACGGGCAGTCCAGGTCATGCAGCGCCACAAGCCGGTCCTGCACATTGGTGCCAGCGCCCATCTTGGCGGTGCTGCCCAGCAGGACACGCACCTGGCCGGTGCGGACCTTGGCAAACAGCTCCTTTTTCCGCACTTCGGTGTTGGCCTCATGGATAAAGGCGATCTGATCGGCGGGCATTCCCTGGGCGATGAGCTTCTGCCGGATGTCCTCGTAGATGGTAAAGACCGGCTCCGGTTCGTCCAGTGGCACAGCCTGCTCCAGCGCATGAAGCGTGGGATTGTCCAGTGCCTTGGCTACCTTTTTTGAGGGGGTGGCCTGGGGCGTGGAAATGTCGCAGAATACCAGCTGGGTCAGCTTGTCAGCCTCGCCGTCCCGCCAGATCTGCATGATGTTTGCGACACATTGGTTGACCTTGGTGCCGGGTTCGTCCGGCAGTGCCTGATTGATAATGCGCTGGTCCAGGCCCAGCTTGCGGCCATCGCTGGTGATCTTGAGCATATTGTCCTGGGAGGGGTCCACCGTGCCACTGTGTACCAGGGAGGCACGCTCGGATAGCGCCTTCACCATTTCCTGCTGCTGCTCGGTGGGCTGGGCCACAATGTTGTGGTATTCCACCTCCGGGGTGGGCAGATTCAGCTGATCGGCAGTCTTAATGTCAGCAACTTCGCGGAACAGGTTCATCAGCTCCGGGAGATTGAAAAACTTGGAGAAGCGGGTGCGCGCCCGGTAGCCGGTGCCTTCCGGTGCCAGCTCCAACGCCGTTGTCGTTTCGCCAAAGCGCGACGCCCAGCAATCGAAATGGGTCATGCTCAGTTCCTGCAAGCGGTCATACTGGAGATACCGCTGCATGGTGTAAAGCTCAGTCATGGAGTTGCTGACCGGGGTGCCGGTGGCAAAGATAACACCCCGGCTGCCGGTGATCTCGTCCATATAGCGGCACTTGGCAAACATATCGCTGGACTTTTGGGCGTCACTGGTGGAGAGGCCCGCCACATTCCGCATTTTGGTGTAAAGAAACAGGTTCTTGTAGTTGTGTGCCTCGTCTACAAACAGCCGATCCACGCCCAGCTGCTCGAAAGTTACCACATCGTCCTTACGGCCCTCGGCCTGGAGCTTTTCCAGTCTGGCCTCCAGGGATTTCTTGGTGCGTTCCAGCTGCTTGACCGTGAAACGCTCCCCGCCGCTGTACTTCACCTCGGCAATGCCCTCGGTGATCTCGTCAATCTGCTCCTGAAGGAGCCTTTCCTGACGCTCCCGGCTGATAGGAATACGCTCAAACTGCGAGTGGCCGATGATAACGGCGTCGTAGTCGCCGGTGGCGATCCTGGCGCAGAACTTCTTCCGGTTGTGGGTCTCAAAGTCTTTCTTGGTCGTGACCAGAATTTTTGCAGAGGGATAGAGCCGCAGAAACTCCGACGCCCATTGTTCGGTCAGGTGGTTCGGCACCACAAAGAGGGACTTTTGGCACAATCCCAGCCGCTTTGCCTCCATCGCGGCGGCGACCATTTCAAAGGTCTTGCCCGCACCTACCTCGTGTGCCAGCAGCGTGTTACCGCCATAGAGGATATGGGCGATAGCCCCCAGCTGGTGGTCTCGGAGAGTGATAGCCGGATTCATGCCGCCGAAGGTAATATGGGACCCGTCATATTCACGGGGCCGGGTGGAGTTCATTTCCTCATTGTACTGGCGCACCAGCGTCTGACGGCGCTCCGGGTCTTTCCAAATCCAGTCTTTGAAAGCATCCCGGATGGCCTGCTGCTTTTGGGCTGCCAGGGTGGTCTCTTTGGCATTCAGCACCCGGCGCTCTTTGCCGTCCGCGTCCTCCACAGTGTCATAGATACGGACATCCCGCAGGTTTAAGGAATCCTCCAAAATCTTGTAGGCATTGGCGCGGCTCGTTCCGTAGGTGGTGTAGGCCGCCACATCTTTTTCGGATACAGAGCTTTTGCCCGTGACCTGCCATTCGGCGGTGTAAGAGGCGTAATTGACCTGAATGGCGCGCTGGAGGTAGTACGGAGTGTTAAAGGTCTCATACATGAACTGCTGGATATACTCTTTATCAATCCAGGTAGCGCCCAGGCGCACCTCGATCTCCGAAGCGTCCAGGTCTTTAGGCTGGGCAGCGGTCAGGGCCTCCACATTGATGGCAAAAGCTGGGTCCTGCTGTGCGGCCCGCTGTGCCTGACGCAACTTGCGCCGTACATTGCCGGACAGATATTCGTCGGCGGTCACATAATGGGGAGTGCCGTCTTTCTCCACCTGTCCCGGCACACGGAAGATCACGCCTTGTAGCTCGGCGGCCAGCTCGTCGCTGGTCTTGCCGGTGAGCTGTTCCATGTACTCCATGTCCACACGGGCTTTTTCTGCGATGGATACAGCCAGAGCTTCGCTGGCGGTGTCCACCGAAGTCACCGCCTCATGGGGTTTGATGGTCCGCTTGGTGAACATATCCGCCTTGCGTTCCAGTCTGCCATCCTCATCCACGATTTCCAGCGCGCAGAGCAGATAATAGCTGGAATCATCAGCAAAGGCCAGTCGGTTTGCCCGGTCATTGATAAGGCCGTACTTGGTGGAAAAATCATCATAGAGCCGGTTCAGCTCCGCCTGTTTGCCCCGGATGTCGCTGTCCGGTGTGGCGGCGTCCATTTGCAGGTCGATCAGTTCCTGGACGCAATCCCGCAGCCCCACCATGCCTTTGACACGGGCTTCGGCGGTGGCATTGAGATCGGGGCGCACCATACGGCTGTTCTCCCGGAAATACACAACTCCATCCACCACGGTGTAGGAGTAGTTCTTCACATTAGGGTCGGCGGGGATGGATGTGTCGATGGCTTCGCCCTCGCCCAGCTCCGGCAGCTCGGCCTCCTGGTAGGTACCGCGAATGTACTTCACGGCATCGTGCAGCTGATCGGCCAGTTCCAGACCTTCGATGGGGTTCACGGTATAGTCCATGCCGTGAGCGGTGCTTTCCGGTTCCTGTCGGCCCAGCACCATTTCCGGGTGGTCCAGGAAATAGCGGTTGATGGCAAAGCCATCCTCGGTCTGGCCGGTCTGCGTCCATTCCGGCACAATGTCCAGCGGACGGTCCCGCTTTTGCAGGAAAATGATGTCCGATACGACCTCGGTCCCCGCATTGGCCTTGAATGCATTGTTGGGCAGACGGATGGCCCCCAGTAGCTCGGCGCGCTGAGCAAGATACCGGCGCACGGTGGAATCCTTGGCGTCCATCGTGTAGCGGCTGGTGACAAAGGCCACCACGCCGCCGGGACGCACCTGGTCCAGAGCCTTGGCGAAAAAGTAGTTGTGAATGCTGAAATTCAGCTTGTCGTAGGCTTTGTCCCGAACTTGATATTGGCCAAACGGAACATTGCCCACCGCCAGATCGTAGAAATCTCGCCTGTCGGTGGTCTCAAACCCTGCCACGGTGATGTCGGCCTTGGGGTAGAGTTGCTGGGCAATCCGCCCGCTGATGGAATCCAGCTCCACGCCGTACAGCTTGCTTCCGGCCATGTTCTCCGGCAGCATACCGAAAAAATTCCCCACGCCGCAGGACGGCTCCAGGATATTTCCGGTCTCAAACCCCATGCGGCCCACGGCTTCATAGATGGCGCGAATCACCGTGGGGCTGGTGTAGTGGGCATTGAGGGTGGACCCTCTGGCGGCAGCGTATTCCTCCGGGGTCAGCAGCTCCTTCAGCTGAGCATATTCCTTGCTCCAGCTTTCCTTGTCGGGGTCAAAGACATCGGCAAGGCCGCCCCAGCCCACATACCGAGAGAGGACTTGCTGCTGCTCCGGCGTTGCCTGCCCGGTGGTTTCCTCCAGGTATTTCAGTAGCTTGATTGCCTCGATATTGGCCTGGAACTTGGCCTTGGGGCCGCCTTCGCCCAGATGATCGTCGATGATGTGGAAATTCTCGGCGGTGCGGCGCAGGTTCTCCTTGTATTCCCCGTAGGCGGCTTCCTCGGCAGCCCTGGCATTGGGGAAGGTCTGCCACTCACCATTAACTTGGATAGAAATGGGGTGTTCGTCCAGCACTTCATCCGGGATTTTCTCCGGCTCGGCGGCAGGCGCTGGCGGCTCCGGCTCATTGGTCCGCATGGTTTGAACGATCACATCATAGGGCAGATGGTTCTTATCGCCCGGATAGACGGCCACCGTCTCGGCGTGATAAGCCGGAGTTTCGGCAGACGGTTCGGGGCGTTCCTGCCCAAAACCGTCCAGCTGACGGGCATACAGCCCGCGCAGCAAAGGCGCAACCTCCTCCCAGCGGAAAAACAGCATGGCCAGCCGCTTTTCGTCTGCGTCCAGCACTTCCAGCTCGATACCTTCAGGCATTGTGCGGTAGTCGGCGGTGTCGCCGGTCTCCAGCTCCATCGTCTCCACAATGTTGGGATAGGCTCGGCTCAGCCACAGGGCAACCTCCCGGTTGCTCTTGCCATTGTGCAGCAGCTGGGAAAGCTCCGCCTTGTCCGCCTCACCGATCAAGCCGTGGGCCAGCACATCCCGCAGGTCCTGGTCTACCGCATCCGGGTTTGCCGGAAGAAACTCGGTATAGAAGTCGTTGCGGTTATCTGCCCGAAGAAGCTGCTCAAACTGTTCCTGACGCTCGGCCCGGTAGATGGGATAGCTCATGCCGGTGGGCAGCAGCTGCACCGTGTCATCCCGCAGCTCTGTGATTTGGTGAGCGCGGTCATCCAGATAGACAATATCCCCCACATGGTAGGGAGGGACTGTTGGATCATAGGAAGTCCGCTCCCGGACCGTGCCACGGGCCGCAGCGTATTCTTCGGTTGACACGGGAACACTCGAATTGCCGGAGGAAGGCTGTTCCGGCTGGTCTGCTTGGGCGGTCGCTCTGGATATGGCCTCCACATCCCGCATGACCTGCTGAACAAAGGGATCGTTGTCCAGCTTTTCCGGGTCCACCACATGACCGTCCACAATGCCGCGCTGGGCAAGGGTCTCTCGGATGGCGATGGGGTCCACATCGTCCAGATTGTCCTGTTCGACCTGGGTGTAGAAACGGTCCTCCTTAATGAGCTGGGCAATCCGGCGCTGTACCTTGGGCCAGGGCAGCGCCGTTCCTTCGGGGCTTTCCGGGCGGACCGCAAACGGGGTTTTACCGTCACCGCCGTCAAACTGATGAGCCAGCCATGCGGCGGTGTCTTTTTCCCGCGCATGGTCTTTCATGTAGCGGACAACGGCGTGTTTGCTCTCGATCTTGCCATTCCAGTTCTGGATAGCCCGGTCAATGTCATTGTCCGAAAGTGGGCGCAGCAGCTCATGGAGCTTGGGATAGGTCTCGTCGATGACTTCCCGATGAAGGCGATGCCGGAACTCCGGCGTATCCGAATAGAGGCGAAGCAGCCCCATGTTGTCAGACCCCAGGACGGCACGGCGAATAGCGGCGTTGCCCTCAATCACAGCGTTCTCATAGTCACTGTGACCACAGGCGTTCCGGTATCTGATGTCCTGGGTAACAGCCTCCAGCACGATGGGCTTGTATTGCTCATGCAGCTCGCGGAGGGTAGGTTTTGCCGCCTCTGCCTCATGGCCGGTAGTTTCCGGCTGCGGCTGTTCTTGGGCAAAAGAAAAAGCAGAGGATGTTTGCACATTCTCTGCTTCATCTATTCTTTGGATTTGTTCCGCTTCGGAAAGAAACAGGTTTAAGGTCAGCTGTTGATAAGCTCCGCCATCAGAATCTCCTCGGCCTGAGCCTTGCAGGTGTTCATCAGGCCCACCCAGCGCATCGGATCGCGGGCTTTCAGCTCCTCCGTCGCGCCCGCCGACTCCGCCAGCTGGGGCATCATCTGCTCCAGACGGCTGTTCGCCGTCTCGTCGATCTCGATGAGGTGCGGGTACAGCTTCTCGGTCAGCAGCAGCTGGTTGTAAATCAGGGGCCGGTGTTCCTTCAGATACGCTTTCCGCAGCCGCCCGTACTTGCCCAGGGGCTTCTCCGGCTGTTCGCTCAGGCTCAGGTCGGGAATCAGGTAATCCCCGTTCTGCGTGTAAGTCAGGTTGTTCTTCATGGTGGTTGCTCCTTTCCGCGAGTTGTTCGCGCTCATAATTCTGGATGGTGACGCCGATCTGCCGCAGCACCTGCTGGTTCATCTGACTGACCGCCGCTCCCAATGCCCCAACCGTGGCCGGGGTATTAAAATCGAAAATCGGCATGAAGTCCTCATGCTGGAAATATTGCTCCGTATCCAGCCCACATCGGGACATCAGGGCGTAGGCGATGCTGACGGTGGCGGCAGACTTGAATTGGACTTCGATGTTGAGATCATCGTACTCCTCCAGGAACGAACCGTCAACGATGTAGCGGAAGTCCTGCTGATGTTCGTCCCAATACTCACTCGCCAGCTTTCCAGCCACATCAGTGAGCTGCTGGGCGAGATCATCACCGGCAACGCCGTAGCTGCGCTCCAGCATGGCCGACACAGGCCCGATGTGTTGTTCCTCCAGCTGCCACAGCCAGGGGGTACGGGAATGTTCACGGGTGCCAGTGTCGGAAATATCGAACACATAGCGCAGGCGGGGCCTGTCGCCGGAATCGTCCACCAGGGCGATACCCTTGGAGCCACGGCGCACATACCGGCCCATTTTGTCGTTCCACAGGTCGTACTCGGCGCAGGCGATGGCGTCCGGGCGTTGGGCGTAAATCATCATCTGCTCATGGAACGGATATTTGTAGAGGCGGGCGGCAGTAGTGAGAAAGGCCGTCCATTCCTTCCAGCTGCCCACAAGCCGGGTCGATACCTGCTCGGCCATCTGCCGGTAAAATTCAGCTTTGGATGGCATGGTTTTCTGTCCTCCCTTCATGTTAAATAGAAATGGGGCGGCACATCAGGCCGCCCCGCTGGGTCTTGGTGTGGTTCTTACTCGTCGAAATCCGGGTACAGCTCCAGCTCGGCAAACTCGGCGTCACTCATGGCCTGGAGCTTTTCCAGGGCGCTGTCCGTCAGTTCCCGAAGTTCGATTTCCTCCGGCGAAAGTTCACCGCGCATCTCGGTCAGAGCCTCGATCAGCCCGGTACGGCTGCCAGTGTTGTAGATACAAAGCAGGTTCGTTTCCTCAAAAGTGAAGTTTCCCATATCAAATCTCCCTTTCCGCGCTCTTTTTGGGCGCTGTTTTTTTGTGTTCCGCCTTGGGCTGGCTTTTCAGCTGCTCCATGACGGACTTTTTCTTGTCCCGGTCCTCCCGGTGGGCGGCGGCAGCCAAATCCATGAGAGAGATCGGCTGGCCGGTGCGGGCCTGCTGTTCCAGTTGGGCCACCGTCGGTTCCTTGGGGCCGTTGTTGATGATGCCGTCGATCATACCGTAGTCATCCTCCACGGCCATTTCCGCATTTTTCAGCGGATTGTCCGGCAGAAATCCGGGAACCTGCTCAAAGCCGAAGCTGTCGCAGTAATGACAGGATACCTTGCCATCCCGCTTGATGGCAACGATGTCGCTTACGCTCATGGACGGATGGCCATAATCGACAGGATGTTCATTGTTGAAGCGGTAAAAGAGCTGTTCAGCGGTGTCGCCTTTCAGATCAGAGGGTAGCAACGGAGCGGTGTAGACCAGCTCATAGTTGTCCCGCTGCACCGTCTGCCCGATGGATTGGAGCCATTCCAGGCCCTCGTAGCGGATGTCCCGCAGCTCGTCGGTGTGTTTCACCTGATAAATGGCGAAGCAGTCCCCCTTGTGGGTGAGAAACGCCTGCTCCCGTTCCTCCTGGTGGGCCATGCGGTCCTTGACCAGCTTATCAAACTCCGGGCTTTCCTCCCATTCCTCGCGGGACACGGCGAAGATGCCGTCATGGGCGTCCAGGTCGGCGGTATCAAAGGCCATCGCCGGATTCTCGCCCTCTTGGATAATGTAAACGGTCAGGTCACGCTCCATCAGCTCATAGGCTCGTTCTTTGGAGAGCGGCAGAAGATCGCTGTCCAGGTATCCGCACTTTTCCAGATCATCCTGGGTCAGCGCCGGGTCCGGCATGGGGTATTCGTCCAACGCCTGCTCCTGGGCATCCGGCAGCTGGGTGACTACGGCTTTTGCGGTCTGCTGGCTGGCCTGTTCCTGCAAGGTCTCGATCATAGACAGCGGAGCATATTTGATGGACTTGCCGCCCATCCCCAGGTCCTCGCAGATATGGCTGACCACTGCGGAGCGGCCCAAGTCCGGCCCATCCAGCTGGCCGCCGTCCAACTGCTTCACGGTTGCCGCATCATAGAGGGTGTAGTCCCAGCCGGTATCACAAGGCTGGACATGAAGATAGGTGGTATCGTCCAGCACCAGCAGCGCCTCCCGGTACTCGGCGCTGGGCTGAGAAACTTCTTCTACAAGGGGCTTTGCCTCCGTAGCTTGCTGGGGTGCCTGCTCCGGCTCCGGGGCTACGGTCAGGTCAATGCCGCGCTCCTTGCAAATTTCCTTGTAGTGGCGCTCGATGCCGGAGATCAACTCACAGGAAGTCTTGTTGATGGTCTCCAGGCTGGCCCGCAGCTCCTTCAGCTCTTTATCTTTGGACCAGGAAGCAATGTAGCCAAAGCTGTTCTCGCCGGTTTGAATGCCGAAATACTGGCAGACCGCATAGGAAATACTCTCGGCCTCCACTTCCTCGGTGTTGCGGTTCTTGGCGGCCTGTTTCACCGCCGTCAGATCTTCCTCCACCTCCAGCCGCCACTCAAACCGATTCTCGTCCACAAAGCGCCAGCCCATTTCGGTAGCAAACTGTTCTGCCTCGGCCTCAGTTGCAAATCCAGATTGAAAATCTCTTACTGTACCTCCACCGCTATCCATGACAACTTTCCAGGACTGCTCGATTTCATATTTTTTCGGGTCGTGGAGCTTGCTGTGTGCAACCTCATGGACTGCGGCAGAAACAGTCTGTACCTCGCTCATGCCTTCCCGAATGGCGATCCGCTGCTGCTCGGAGGAAAAATAACCGTCCATATTGGCGGCCATCGGCTCAAACTCGATGGGGACCGGGGCAGAGCGGCGCAGCGCCTCCAGGAATGCCTCGTAGTGCGGCACCGTACCGGACAGGCTGACGGCCAGCTCCGGCAGGGGCTTGCCGTCCGTCTGGCTCACATCGAACACCTTGACCGGGCGGAACATGGGAATTTCGATTTCCTTTTCCTCCATGACCGCCTTGCCGTCTGCGTCCAGAATAGGAGACTGGGTATCCGGGTCACGCTTCATTTCCTCGATTTTTTTCTTGAACGGCGTAGGGGCGATGATGGTGATACCATGCTCGCCCTTTTTCACATGGCGCTCAAACTGGTTTTTCCACTTGTTGAATCCGGCCACCAAAGTGGCGTCCGGGCGCTGCATATAGATGAGCATGGTGTTGTTGACGGAGTAGCGGTGGAACTTGGACATGACGGACAGGTAGCGCATATACTTCTCGCTCTCAAACAGCTCCTTGATACTCTGTTCGATGCCCTCCGTGATCTCCTGCAACCGTTCCCGGTTGGTGGGCTTAGTTTCCTGCATGGTAATTCCGCTCCTTTCTCAACATTGTTTCGGGCAAAAGAAAAGCAGGAGCCCTAAAATAGGTCTCCTGCAAATCTAAGTGATAATTCAAAACAACCCTTGTTAAAGTTCAAAAATATAGTTATTTATTCGTCTTGATCAGGCCAAAGATCACGTACACGCTCCGCCTGCTCCCTCCAAAAACGTCGGTCTCGTTCTTCTTGTGTGGTATGATATTGTTCAAAAATCTCAAATGCTACTCGGTTAGCATCTTCCATAGAACGTATTTTTCTTCCGTTATAATCCCAGATTCGATTTTCTGCAAAAAATATTCCCCAATTTCCATATCGACTTTGCATTATAGTGATGTATTCGCCTTTATACTTTTTGCTGTATGTATTTTTGCGTGGATTGTAATTCCACGTTGTCTTATCAAAATTTTTCCGTCTTAATGCTCGATTTCTCAGTGAATCCTCGGCCCTGCGAGGATTCACATAGTCATCGGACATCTTTTCGGCGCAAATACACCCTACCCGTAATTCATATGGATATTCTGGATGCCTCATAATGTGGACAAAACGAATCTTTTCCTGTCCACACATTTCACATCGCTCATATTCAATATCTTCACCATCACAAGAAGAATCTGCAATATCTTCTACACCAACGCAAGACCATCCCTTATGGGGGACACCTGCTTTATTCCAATCCATTGTGACACCTCCCACCCCAAAACATAACGTTCATTTTAAACTATATTCAGTATAGCATAGAATGAAGAGAATTTGTAGAAGGGAAGAGTGTGGCTTCAGTGTAGTTCGTTTTTTAAAATTACTGCTTTATTAGCGTTTAGGCGGCCTGTACCCGGCAGCCTTGGCCCGTTCACTGGCTGCCTTGCGGCGCTCGGCGCTGTACGGTTCTCGGATGGACACGCAGCGTTTGGGAACGAGAAAGGTTTGGCGGTCCTTTTTCACAATCTGATCCGGGTATTTCTCCGCCAGCCGCCGCAGCTTTTCCAGTAGCCGGGGGTCATGGGTATAGACCTCGGCGGTGGCTTCAGCCTGGTTGTAGAGGATGATGGTTTCCTGTTCATAGAGGGAGAGCTTCATCGTTTACCACCTTTCTGCCGGTCAAACTCCAGCTTGAAGTTGGCGTACTGCCCATCGTCCTCCAGCACCACGGTGGCATCGTAGGTCTTGCCGGTTTTCTCGGAGTGCAGGCCGCTTACATGGGCGCGGCCATTTTTGAGTAGCGCCGTCACGATGGCTTTGGTTGGCTGCTTGCGCTTCAGCTCCCACCACTTGTTGTTTTTCCAAATGGCAAATTTACAGCCCTCGTTCTGGCAGAAGAACCCCTTTTGCAGCTCCGCCACATCGCCACCGCAGCGGGGGCATTTGCCCACCACCTCGCGGGGCGGCGTGAACAGATACTCGGTGCCTTTAATCATCCGATAGGTTCCCACCAGCTCCTTGAGCATGGTGGAAATTCCATCCATGAAATCCTCCGGGGCCAGCTCGCCGCGCTCGATCTCACCCAGTCGGTACTCCCATTCAGCGGTCAGCAGGGGCGATTGCAGCTGCTCCGGCAGCACGGTGATAAGGGATACCGCGTCATGGGATGGCATGAGCTGCACGGTTTTCTTGCTCTTTTTGCGCTCCAAAAAGCCGGTGGAAACCAGCTTTTCCAGAATCCCGGCGCGGGTGGCCGGGGTCCCCAGGCCCTTGCGCTCGGCATCCTCCGGCATATCGTCCTTCCCGGCAGTCTCCATTGCGGAGAGTAGCGTATCTTCGGTGAAGTGCTTGGGCGGGGTGGTCTTGCCCTCCTTGACGGCAGCACCAGAAAGGGGCAGCGTCTGACCTTCAGATAGCTCAGGCAGAGCCTTGTCCTCGGTTTCTTTATCCTGCTCCACATTCTTCAGCCCTGCGCGATAGGCAGCGTCCAGCGCCCGCCAGCCGTGATTTTTCACTGTGCGGCCCTTGGCAGTAAACTCCGCTCCGGCGCACTCGACAACAACGGCGGTTTCCGCAAAGGTATAGGGCTGGGCCACGGCGCACAGCAGCCGCAGAGCCACCAGCTCCAGCACCGCCTTTTCGCCCACCGGCAGGCCGGACAGGTCCGCGCCCTGGAGGTTGCGGGTAGGGATCACTGCATGATGGTCGGTCACTTTCTTGTCGTTGACAATCTGGGCGGCATTGCAGGCAATCTCCATGCCATTGGAAAAGGGCATCGCCCCGGCAGTGAGCTGGACCAGCTCCGGCAGACTCGCCGCCATGTCCGAAGTCAGATAGCGGCTGTCCGTCCGAGGGTAGGTACAGAGCTTCTTTTCATACAAATTTTGCAGGTAGTCCAGGGTTTGCTGGGCGGTGAACCCCAGCAGCCGGTTGGCGTCCCGTTGGAGGGTGGTCAGGTCATAGAGGGCGGGCGGCTTCTCGGATTTCTCCTTGCGCTCCACTTTTTTCACTGTGGCAGCCGCACCTTGGCAGGCCGTTTTCAGCTTCTGGGCGTCGGCCTTGTCCGCCATGCGTTCCCCGGAAGCGGAAAAACCGGGCAGCTCCAGCGTCACCGTGTAAAACGGCACCGGTTTGAAGGTGTCAATCTCGGCTTCCCGCTGGACAATGAGGGCCAGCGTCGGGGACATGACACGTCCGATGTTGAGGGTCCGGTGGTACAGCACGGAAAACAGCCGGGTGGCATTGATACCCACCAGCCAGTCCGCTTTGGCGCGGCAGAGGGCCGCATCCCGCAGGCCGTCATAGTCCGCACCGGGGCGCAGGTTTGCAAAGCCCTCCCGGATGGCGGAATCCTCCATCGAGGAAATCCAGAGCCGCTTCATAGGTTTGGTACAGCCTGCCATGCAGTAGACTGTGCGGAAAATCAACTCCCCCTCGCGTCCGGCATCGCAGGCGTTGACCACCTCGGTTACATCCTCCTGACGCAGAAGGGTACGCAGGACATCGAACTGCTCCCGTTTATTCTTGGTGATGGTAAAGCGCCAGTGTTCCGGCAGAATGGGCAGATCGTCATAGCGCCACTTGGCGTAGTCCGGGTTATAAGCGTCGGCGTCGGCCAGCCCAGCCAGGTGGCCCACACACCAGCTGACCCGCCAGCCGCCGCCCTCCAGGTAGCCGTCCTTGCGGGTGGTGGCCCCGATCACGGCGGCCAGACTTTGGGCAACGGACGGTTTCTCAGCGATCACCAGCTTCATGGTTTTTCATCCTCCTTTCCCGCAGCCATGCGGTCAGCTGCCGGTGGCAGAATCCCACGCAGGGCTGACCGTCACGGTAATTTCCGCAGCCATAACAGGGGTGGCCGGGAGATAAAGTAGGAGGACGGGAAGTTTCCTTCCCGCCCTCCGGCCTGCGTGTCATCATGCGTTCATAGGGGCTGTCGGTGAAGCGGGTCAATCCGCCTTGTCCTCGCTTTCCTCGTCGCCGCCCCCGTCAGCGTCCAGCTCGTCAGATTCCTCGGTCTCCCAGGAGTCCTCGTCCTCCTGGTCGGTATCATCCTCGCCGTAGTCATAATCGTCCAAATTGTCGTTGCCCTTGGTCTTGGGTTTGTTTTTCACCAGCTTAAAGTAGGCAAAAGCACCGCCGCCACCCATCAGAGCCAGCACCGCTAAAAGAATGGCCGGATTCAGCCCAGCAGGTTTCTGCGCCGGTTCCTCCGGCTCCGGGGTTTCCTCCGGGGTCTCCGGCTCCGGCTCCTTACCCGTGCAGGCGCTCATATTGGTGGCACACACCGGGCAGGCCGTATTCACCGCACCGGCCACACATTTCTCCGTACAGGTACAGGTGGCGGGCTGCTCCTGGGTGGTCTGACCGTCCTCCATCAACGCCATCAGGTCCGCCTCGTCCACCTGGTTCAAGAAGTGGACAGCGGTTTCCTTGTCCTCGTTGGCCCGGTCAATGAGGATATAGAAATAGTTGCCCGCCTTGGTGGTGACGGTGATAAGCTGTTTGTTGCCGCCGAAATCATCCACCAGGGCGGCGTTGCCATTCGGGGTCAGCGCCGGACTGTCCTCGGTTTCCTCCACCACCACATTGGCGTCGTTTGTGGCGTCCTCCGCCGGGGGCTGGTCCGTCCCCTGGGCAAAGGCGGTCACGGAAGGGCCCATCATCAGCACCAAGGCGGCGCAGAGGGCCGAAAAGGTCTTGAAAATTCTCTTATTCTTCATGGTCGGTGTCCTCCTGTTCGTTGTAGTTGGCGGAGGCAGCGGCCATGCCAGGGACCGTACCACCGGAGAGCATGGCGTTCAGCTGCTCCGGGGTCAGCCGCAGGGCGCGCACCATCTGGACGATCTCCAGGTTCTCCGCCTCGGTTTTCTGCGCCTCCAAGGTTTTCAGCTTGTCCTGGTACTCCGCGATCTTCTCGCGGACCTTGGCAATCTCCTGGTCAATGCGCTGGATTTTGTTCTTAGCCATAATCAATCACTCCTCTTCTTGAAAAAACTCTGTTACCAGTTCATCAGGCCGTAGCCCTTGATACACTCGTAGGTCAGGGAATAACTCTTGATCTTGCAGGCGTCGCCGCTGTTACCCTCGACCGTATAAACTCGGCTGCCGTCCGTGCCGACCACAAGGCCCACATGGTCGGCGCTGCCATCCAGGTCCCAATCGAAGAAGATGGCGTCGCCGGGGGCAATATTGGCGTAATCACGCCCGCCCCATTGTCCGTGGGATTGGAACCACGGGATGCCCTGAGACTGGCAGGCGGCAAAACGCGGCTCAGACAGCCCCATCTGGCCGTAGCACCAGGACACGAAGCAGGCGCACCATTCCACACGGGAATTGAAGCCGTACCAGCTCCAGTAGGGCTGACCGCCCACATTGCCCACCTGACTTTTCGCTATATCCACCACGGCCTGATTGCCGGGGCGGGTGCCGTTGACGAACTCAACACCAGCTAAACTCTCGGAATCGCTGGTGTCGGAGGAACCACCGCCGAAAATCAGCGGCTTGTTGCCCAGCGTCTGCCGGTACACCTGGTACATCTCCAGCTGTTCCGGGGTCAACAGCTCCGAGGCAACGGACGAAATGGGCTTGCTGGTGAGCTTCACATTCAGAATGTAGTAGTTGTAAGGAACCTGAACGGTGTAGCTATTGCCCTCGCTGTCAGTCCGGGTTTCCGTCCGATAGCGTACTTCAACTTCCTCGGTGAGCGTCAGCTGATACTGGGCATCAAATACACGCTCCAGCTCTGCCTGGGCGCTCTGTCGGGTGTAGCCCTGCAAGACAGCGGACAGGTAGGCCGCCAGCTCATGGGGGTCATGCCCGATCATGTCGAGGTCGTAGCGGTACTCGTCATACCCCGGATGGCTGCTTTCGATGTTGTCGATCTCGGCTTGCAGCGCCGCTTCCTTGGCAGCGTAGTCCGCCTCCACCGCCACCAGCTCCGGGTCATCCGACGGATAGGTGGTGCCGGACACCACAGAACCGATGCTCTGCGCCATCATGGAGCAGGAGGACATGGTGTTGAGCAGCATACAGACCAGCAGGAAGATCGCGCCAGCAATCAGAAAGCCCTTTTTGTGGCGCATGACGAATGCCCCGGCCTCCTGTGCCTTTTCCTTGACCGTCTTGGCGGCCTTGCCGGTCTTTTGGGCTGTGCTTGCGGTATTCCCGGCAGCTTGACCGGCGCGCTTGGCGGCAGCGTATTCCTTTTTGATGGCCTGTTTCTGCTGCCAGCGGGAAATGGGGTTGCTGGCAAGCTGGGGATTTTCCCGCAGGGACTTCTGATACAGGGCGTTTACATTGGCCTTTTTCAGCTTCTGCTCGGCCTGGGCTGCCTTGCGGTAGGGCTTCAGTTTGTGGCTGCGGTAGCTTTCCCGCATCAGCCGTGCGCCGGTCTCGGCAGCCTCCTCGGACTTGTGGGCGCTCTCAACGCCCACATTGTCCTGTTCGGTCTCCCGGATTTCCTTGTGAACTTTCCCCAGGGCGGCATTGGCGGGGGTATCCCGCACCGCATGGGACAGCTTGGAGGGCGGCTTCTTCTTGTCCTCCATCACCAGCTTGGTGGTCACTTTACCGGTCTCCGGGTCTACCGTCTTTTGCCGGACCTGTTTTTTCGGAATTTTAGCCTGCGCCTTATCCGCTTTGGCGGCAGCCTTGTCCACCTTACGGATGGGCTTCTCCAGCGCCGGGTCAGCCCGTTCTTCCTCCGTAAAGCGCAGGCGCGTTTTTTTATTCAAACCATTCCCCCAGCATGAGGGAGGCCGTCATGTAGCGCAGCTCCACATAGACAGCCAGCCCCACAGGGTCACGAAAATGATGCTGGAGCAGGTGGGCGTAGATCTGCGCCACCACATTGGCCAGCAGCTCGGACTGCCCGCCCTCGAAGATGACAATGGCGGGAACTCCGTTCATGGCGCACCAGATTTCCGTCAGGCGCAGCAGGGCCGCTTCACCATCCTCGTTCAGCTCCGCCGCCTGATCCGCCGCTGTTCGGGTCTCGCTGACGGCATCGGCCAGCTCGGTGAGCAGCTGGGTGCGCTCACTCTCCAGAGCATTGTCGAAAAACATCATGGTATCCAGTTCAGTATTGGGGTTCATAATCATTCATCCTCCTTTTTCAGTTCCTGGGGTTTGGTGGTCATAATGCGATACAGCTCGGTATTTTTGGGGAAGTGATCCACAAAAGGCAGAATGGTGGAGCCGTAAAACAGCAGGCCCTCGCCCTCACTGGAGTGGGTCACATAGGAAAGTTGGTGCGTGGAAATACCCAGCTGTTTGGCAAGAATCTGTCGGTCTCCGCCCGCCTGGTTGAGCATATACACGAAGTCGGAGTTCTCAAAGATGTTCTCCACCTCACGGGAAGAAAGCAGGTCTTTGACATTCTGCGTGATTCCGGTGGGGATGCCGCCCCATTTTCTGAACCGCTTCCAGATCTCCACCGTGTAGGCGGCGGTCTGTTCCTCTTTCAGCAGCAGGTGCATCTCGTCGATGTAGTAACGGGTGGACTTGTGGGCAGCACGGTTGATGGTGACGCGGTTCCACACCTGATCCTGAACCACCAGCATACCGATCTTTTTCAGCTGCTTGCCCAGCTCCTTGATGTCGTAGCAGACGATACGGTTGTTGATGTCTACATTACTCTGATGGTTGAACACATTAAGGGAGCCGGTCACATAGATTTCCAGCGCCGTGGCGATGTACTGTGCCTCCTTTTCCTCCTGCACCCGCAGTAGGTTGTAGAGGTCCTCCAGGATGGGCATATTCTCCGGTCGGGGGTCACCCAGGTAGGTCTGATAGACCAGCCGCACACAGCGGTCAATGATGGTTTTCTGAACCGGCTGCAAGCCCTCTTTGCCGCCCACAATCAGCTCACACAAGCTGAGAATGAAGTCAGACTTGAGGGACAATGGATTGTCCTCGTCCGAGTAGTCCAGATTCAGGTCCATCGGGTTAATGTAATTGCTGCTGGTGGGCGAAATCTTAATGACCTGCCCATGCAGGCGCTCCACCAGGGGCGCATACTCGGCCTCCGGGTCACAGATGATGATGTCATCATTGGTGAGCAGGAAACAGTTGGCGATCTCGCGCTTGGCGCTGAAGGACTTGCCGGAACCAGGGGTGCCGAGGATCAGGCCGTTGGGGTTTTTCAGCAGCTTCCGGTCCACCATAATCAGGTTGTTGGACAGCGCGTTGATCCCGTAGTACAGCGCCTCGCGGCCAGACTGGAACAGCTCCTGGGTGGTGAACGGAACAAAGATGGCCGTGGAGCTGGTGGTCAGTCCCCGCTGAATCTCGATCTGATTGAGGCCCAGGGGCAGCGCAGACATCAGCCCTTCTTCCTGCTGGAAGTCCAGCCGGGTCAGCTGGCAGTTGTACTTCTGTGCGATGGAGCTGGCCTGGAACACATTGTTGCCCAGCTGCCGGGGATTGTCCGCCGTGTTCAGTACCAGGAAGGTCACAAGGAACATTCGCTCGTTACGGCTCTGCAAATCCTGCAAGAGCTTCTTGGCCTCGGCACCGTAGGTGGCAAGGTCGGAGGGAATGATGTCCATGTCATATCCGGCGCGGACGGCTTTTTTCTGTTCCTCAATTTTGGATTTATCCAGGTCGGTGATTTTCCGCTTGACCGTCTTGATGGCCTTGATCTGATCTACGGACTGGATATGCAGGCTGACGATCAGAGAGCTTTCCATATCCAGAAAATCCGCCAGCATCCGGTCATTCAGCTCCGGGGCGAGGATCTGCAAAAAAGAAACAGCCCCGTATTTTTTACCCATACGGAACTGTTTGCCGGTGCGGAACTCGAAGCCGGACGGCGCGATGAAATCCTTGGTGGACAGACCGGACGGAGCCAGCCAGTCCCATTCAAAGCGGAACGGCACCTGTTCATCCATGTGGAAAATGCCGTGAAGCTGTGCCAGCCGCGCCTTGCCGTCCAGGGTCTCGGCGGCCACGCCCAGGCGTTTGAAGTTGTTGAGAATGTCGGTCTCAATGCGCTCCAGACGGGGCTTGGCGGCCTTGAGGCTGTCGGCGTCGATGCCGAAAGTCAGGTACTTGGTCTTGATAAGACCGTTGTTGCCTCTTGCCAGCTGGTTTTGCAGCATGGTGGTGTACTCCACCCGGATGCTGTCAAAATCATCCCCCTGGAGAGGAATGTTGATGGCGCGGGCAAAGGTCTCCTCAGAGGCTGCCAGGTTCAAAAAGGACAGCTGGAACTGAATGGAGCTGTCGAAGTAGTTGAGGAAATCGCACCAGCCCTCGAAGATCGCTGTCTTGTCCTCGTTCTGCGAGAGCTGATAGTTGATGTCCTGGAATTGGATGGTCTTTGTGTAGCGGCTGCCTGCCACACGGCAGATGCCGTCCGGCCACATCCGTTCATAGGGGATACTGTCCTGAGCCGATTTTTTCTTTTTGTCTGTGCGATTGGCACGGGCAATGGCAGCCTCGATCTGCTTTCTGTCGGCGCGGGACAGCTTTTTCATCTTTTTCTGATTAACCGGCTGCGCGGTCTTTTCGTCTTTTCCGAACAGCCGGTGCAGCCAGCTTTTGATTACCGTGAACAATGTCATACACCTCCTTGTCGAGTTTTTCCTGCCGTTCCAAAACGGCATAGAAGTTGTTGGTCTGATACGGGCGCTCCTTGGGCCGGATGACGGCCACCTTGATGATATTGCCCACGATCTTTTCCAGGGGCTGACCGTGTTTTTCATACATCGCCAGCATGAAGAAGGGCAGCATGACCAGCATCATACACATGGCAGCCACGCTGTTTCCCACAGGCCCCCGGAGCAGGAAGAAAAGCGGTACGCCGATCAGCGCACCGCCGCCGAAGCAGACAAGCTGCCTCTTGGTTAAGTTGAACGCGACCTTGGTTTTGACTTTCGTAAGATCCTTGGGTACGGGTACATAAGCCAAAGGGATTACCTCCTTCCTGGTTAATGTGCATTGAAAACGGATTTTGCGAGGCTGCCGGTCTTAAAGAGCGTAAAGCACAACAGGACCGTATAGCCCACGCAGCTCCAGATGGCCATAATGATGTCGGATTCGGTGGCAATACTCTGCACCAGCACGGCGTAGATCGCCACACAGACGATGATGAGAAATGCCTGGAAGCCCAGGGCGATCAACGAGCGCAGATAGTTCTGGCCCATACCGCCCCATTCCTTGCCCATCATGGTGGCCATAGGGATGGGAGCCACCGAGGTCACAAGGTAAATCTCAATCATACGGCCATAAATCACGATAAAGATACAAATGTAAAGCGCCCACATGGTAATGCCGATAAAGAGCGACTGGAACCACAGGCCGAACAGCGGCCCCAGGTCCATATCCATCAGCCGGGACTCCATATCGGTCATGACAGAGGAGATGTCGATGGAAGCGTCGGAACCGATGATGCCCGCCGCCTGCGCCACCACACTTTGAGCTGCGTCAAACACGCCCATCACGATGTTCCAGGTGTTTGAGACGATGAGGATGGCAGCGGCAGATTTGAACACCCATTTGAAGATCATCCAGGTGTCCACATCATGCAGGTTGTTCTTGTCGGTAATCATCTGAATCAGCTCCAGCGTCATCACGATAGCCAGGATCACGCCAGCAATCGGCACCATGATGGAGTTGGAGAGATTTTGGATCATGCTGAAAATACTCCCGTTCCAGCCCTGCGGGGTCTGGCCCACCTGTGTCGCAATGTCTGCGACCTGCTGGTTCACGCTATCGAACATCCCCGATAAGTTGCTCATAATGCCGCCTACCAACATTTCCTTGAGCCAGTCAGTAAGGGCATCGAGTAAGAAATCCATACGGTGTCAACCTCCTTTCAGCCGCCCCCGCTTGGGGGCAGGGGCGGCAAGGATTTCTTATGACAGCTTAACGACGGGAGCGATCAGACGGTGAACAGGCTGGAGAGCAGGGGTACGAGGACCATGCCGACCACGGCGACGCCAGCGCCAGCCATGAGCTGCTTCATGCCCTGGGACTTCGCACCGGGGTTGTCGTTGCCGTAACCTTCCAGCAGGTTGATGACACCCCAGATGCCGAGACCAGCGCCCAGAGCGATAACGAGGGTCTGAAGAACGGTGATAGCCTGATTGAAAAATGCCATAAATTATAGTTAGCCGGAATCATTTGAAAAGTTTGATTTAGTCATTCATAGGCATACAAAAGCCGGAACAATCGGCACCCGGTTTCCGGGGCCTGATTCCGGCTGTCCTCCTTTTTTCATTATTTTTTGGTGATTGTCCGCTTTGTACGCCGATGGCCCCATCCGGGGCGGTTGAGGCGGGTAGATAAGATCACTCCTTTCACAGCGGAACAGATTTACACGCCCTCTGCGTCTACTTCATACACATCGTAGACCTCGTTGGGCTTGAGCTTGAGCCGGGTGGACAGGAACGCCTCGATGTCAAAGGCGTTCTTGGGGTCCGCGTCGGCGGTGTACGGGTAATTGGGGTGCTTGGTGATGTCGTACTTGTCCGAGAGGAAAGGCCGCACACCGCGCAGCTGGAGGATACACTTGCCGCCGTCCATGACGGCCAGTTCATCCTGGCTCATAAGCTCTTTGCCGAGCTTTTGGTAGTTAAGAGAATGGGATGTCTCGCGGCCCCGGCTCTCGCCGGTGTTGTAGGTGTCGATGGTCTCCTTGCCCAGCACGGCGGCCAGCTCCTTGAGGGTTGTCGGCTCTTTGCCGCCCAGGAAGATGGAGGTATCCATGTTGCCGATGATGGTATCGGCGTTGTCCTTGTAGATAGCTTTGAGCTGGGACTGTGCTTGCAGCACCAGGCAGGCGGAAATCTCACGGCTTCGGATGGTGGCAACCAGCTTTTCCAGCCGAGGGATCTGTCCAATATTGGCGGCCTCGTCAATGAGGCACCGCACATGGACCGGCAGCCGCCCGCCGTACACATCGTCCGCTTTTTCGCAGAGCAGATTGAACAGCTGGGTGTAGCACATGGAGATCAGGAAGTTAAAGCTATCGTCCGTGTCGCTCATAATCAAGAACAAGGCGGTTTTCCGGTCTCCCAGGGTATCCAGCTCCAGCTCGTCGTAGGCCGTGACCTCCCGCAGCTCCGCGATGTCGAACACGGCAAGGCGCGCACCGCAGGAAATCAGGATGGATTTTGCGGTTTTGCCCGCAGCCAGCTTGTACTTTTTGTACTGACGGACGGCGAAGTGGTTGGGCTTCTCTGCCTCCAGCGCGTCAAACATCAGGTCCACGGGGTTCTTGAACTCCTCGTCATCCTCCCGGACCTCCATCGCGTTGATGAACTCGATGAGGGTGGAGAAATTCTGTTCCTCCACCGGGGCCTCGTAGTGGATATACCCAATGAGGGCGCAGTACAAAAGCGTCTCGGCCTTAACCCAAAAATCGTCCCCGGCCTTGCCCTCGCCCTTGGTGTTGGCGATCAGCGTCGTGACCAGTTTCAAGATGTCCTTTTCGGAGTGGATGTAGGCAAAGGGATTATAGTGCATGGACTTCTTGAAGTTGATGGTATTGAGGACTTTGATCCGATAAGGCTCATAGATGTCCTTGCCGTGCTTATCCTTCATGGGCTTGCCGTCCTTGCCCAGCTTGGGTGTGCCGCGCTGAAGCATTTTGCCGCACTCCACCAGGATGGTGCCTTTTGGGTCTGTCACCACATAGGAGCTGTGCATCTGCATCAGGTTCGGTTTCAGCCAGAAGCGGGTCTTGCCGGAACCGGAGCCACCGATCACCAGCACATTTTTGTTTCTGGCGGTCTTGGGGTCCTTGGGGCGGCTGTTCATGGTCAGGCTCTCGGTTTTAGTCAGAATCACATTGTTCTGGAACACCGGGTCGATGTAGGGTGCGATGTCCTCATGGGTGCCCCATGAAGCGTTTTGTCAAGTGCTTTTTTGAGTTATTGACGCAAATTCTTGTGAAAGTGCGAAAGTGCAAAGTGCAAAGGGTCTGCGTTTTGCACTTTCAGCTTGCGGGTTCGGGTGGCTGCTTCTTCTTGATGAAGTTATACCATTGACCGCCGACACGCCTTGCGCCTAAAATACCGCCCATGTTGCGCTTGGCGTTCTGTACCGTCCTCTCGGATATTCCGGCTTCGGCTGCGGCCTTTACAATGTCCTCGCTGGCAAGTTCTTTCCCGTCTGCAAGCAGGTCAAGTATCAGCTTCTCGGCTTGCTCGGTCTTGGTGGCGGTGTTCCCGCCCGCGCCGGATAGCAGCTCGTCGGCGGTTATGTCATATTCGCCTATCCATGAAAAGCCTGTTTCCGGGTCAAGGCAAAAGGCAACGGGCTTGCCCTCCGGCGCAAGGGAAGATTTGTCATGGACGATAACGCGCACATTCGGCTCCCGCTTCACGCGCCCGATCAGCAGGACGCTCCTTGCTGCGGCGCGGAAGTCAATAGAACCTAAGCCCCGGTATGCGCTCTGTCCTCCGGCGGCTTTGTTCAAGTGTCCGATAAGGATAACGGCGCACCCGGTACGCTCGGCAACATCGGCAAGGCGGCGGAACATGGGGCGCACTTCGTTTGCCCTGTTCATGTCGGTCTTTTCGCCCATGTACGCCTGTATGGGGTCAAGGATAATCAACCGCGCCCCGTTCTGCGTGATTGCCTTTTCTATGCGCTCGTCGGAGAGGGTAAGCTCCCGTTTGGCTTCATCAATCACAAGCACGCGGTCAAGGTCGGCTTCGGCTTCTATCAAGCGGGGCTTGACGGTATCGCCCAGCCCGTCCTCGGCGGTCTGGTAAATCACATGGAATGGCAGCAAGGGCTTCATTCCCGGCAGCGTTCCCCCGGTGGTACAGGCGGCGGCAAGGCGTAGGGCAAAGGTGGTCTTGCCCTCGCCGGGGTTGCCTTGCACAATGGTTACTTTCCCGAAAGGGATATACGGCTCCCATAGCCATTCAACGGTCTGCGTGTCAACCTCGCTCATGCGGATAATCTCGACGGTTTCTTCCTGCGGCGGCTCTTTCAAGCCGTAAACCGCTTCCCGGATATACTTCCCGTCTGTGATTTCTGCCCGGTGCTGCAATACCTCGTTCCAGTCCTTGTAAAGCGGCACAAGGCGGTGGACGGTCAAGCCCTCCGGCACAAGCTCCGCAAGGCGGCTGCAAGCGTCGTTTCCCGCTTGGTCGCTGTCAAGGCAGAGGTAGACGGTCTTGATGTTCGGACGGTCAGAGAGGAAACGCAACAGGGCTTTTTCTCCCACGCCGCCCAATGACAAATAGCTCTGCTTCTGCCATGCCTTTTTGAACAGGCAGAGGAAAGAGAGCAGGTCAACGGGGGCTTCAAAGACAAAAAGCCTGTCACCCTCGCCCCGGTAGCAGAAATTAAAGGCTTTGTCGCTGCCTTTCACATCAAGCCGGAAGTTTCCCGCCGTTCCCTTGCTGTGGGCGTAGCGCGGTATTCCGTCCTCGTCCCGCCCCACAAATACGGCGTTGTGGTGGGCTGTGTCCTCGTAAATATCGCCGCGGGCAAAGAAAAAGCCCGTCACATCTTCATCAATGCGGCGGGCGGCTGTGAGGTAGTTCCTCGCTATTCTGTTGTCGTTGTTTGGGGGCGGTAGCCGGAAGTCAGAGAGGGACGCGGGGCAAGGTTTGTCCGGCGGTGGTGCGGCTCCCTTTTCTCCTGTGAGAAGTTCCACGGCTTCGGTAAAGCTCTTGCCGAAAAACTCCATGATAAAATCAACGGGGCCGCCGCCCTTGCTCTGGCTGTGCCTGTACCATTTGTTTCCCCGGACGGTCAAGCTGTCGTGCCGTTTCCAGCGGTATTCATTCCCGGCGCGGGTAAGTTGCTCGCCCTGTGATTGCAGGAAAGAAACAAGGTCGGCTTGGTTCGCCCGGTTTATCTGTTCTTGGGTGTAGTACAAAAATCTCAACTCCTTTCATCGTTCTAAGTCGTGCTGCTTGGTGCGGGTCTGCTCCGGCTGGTCGGCTTTCAGCGCAATATCAACGCACTTGCGGATATTGTGCAGCTCGGCAACCTCGGCGCGGGTTTCTTTCAGCTTGGTATATTCCGCTGTTCTCTGCCCGCTGAGAGTGGCGTACTCTTTTTCCCATTCAGAGATAGGCAAGGTCTTTGTCCCTTTCGGCAGATTTGCATGGAGATAGCGGCTTGCTGCGTTCCATAGGGTCAACTCGGCGCGGTGGGCTTCCTCGTACTTGTCGCGCTTGTTTGTCCAGCCGTTTTGCAGCTTTTTCAGCTCATCGTGAACGGGCTTGTACTCGGTGTAGTTCTTCCCGTATTCAATCAGCTTTTGCAGCTTCTTCATGCGTTCCTCGGCGGTTTTCATTCCTGCCCGGATAGTGTCGGCCTGTTCGCTGACAGAGGAAAGGGCTGCGTCCAGCTCATCAAGGGTAGAGATACCATGCTCGGTCAGATAGTTGACCGCTGCCGCTATGGTTTTCAGTTCATCGGCTGTGTGCTGTTGTTGCCAACGCTGCGAATACTTCCGGCTCTTTTCTCTCTGAACGCTCAAATACTTCATCAGCAGATTTGCAAGGCCGGGGGATTGTTGCGGCTGTTCCGGGGCGGTTTCCCACGCTTTGAACAGGTCGGCAATCCATTCTTTGAGCTTTCCAATCTGCGCTCGGATTTCCCGTATAAGGCGGTTTGCCTTTTGGATATTCCGGTTCAGTTCGCCTTTCTCGGTGGCAATACCTTTCTTCTCCATCTGGCAAGCCGCCACGCCCATGTGGACGGTGGGTATCTCGCCAATGCCGCGCTCGGCGTTGCTGCGGTGGTCGATACGCTCCGGGCTTCCGGCTCGTTCAAGGTAGGCGTTTGAAATATCCGCCCATGCCTTACGCCACAAGAGGGCGTTGCCCTTGTCGTTCCAGCCGGTCAGGTCAACTTTGTGCGTCTTGTATCTGCCGCTTGGCAAGCGGATACGCTCGCCGTTTTCATCAAGGTCATATTCCTTTTGGGACTTTGCCGCCCATGCGCCGCGCTCGTCAAGGGGGCGCATGGTAAGCATGATATGACAATGGGGGTTGCCGCTGTCGGTGTCGTGAATGGCAAAATCAACGCACATTCCTCTGGAAACAAATTGAGAGGAACAGTATTCTCGGACAAGCCGGATCTGTTCCTCTCTGGATAACTCTATGGGAAGTGCCGCGTCAATCTCTCTGGCAAGCTGGGCGTTCCCGGCTTTCTCGTAAAGCTCCACACTGTTCCATAGGGTAGCGCGGTCAGAGAAAGAGGGCGGGGCATGGGGCGGCAGTAGGATTTCCGTATGGACAACGCCGCGCTTGCGGGTGTAGTCATGGGTCATTCCGTCCCACTCGTTTGTGATTTTCTCGCCGCTTCGGTAGGCGGCTGCGGCAACGGCTGACTTGCCTTTTCCTCGGCTCACAATGCCGATGTTACAATGGTAAATGGCTATGGGTATCACCTCCCGGATAGGATAACAAAACCCGCAAAAATGGTACAGACGCCAACGGCGGGTGTACTGTTTTTGTGGGTGTGCAGGGATAGCCGCGTAAGCGGCGCAAGGGGTGCAGCCCCTTGTTGCGGCAAAGCCGCCATATCGGAGCGCGGGGAAAGTCCCTTGTGCGGAGATAAGCCCTCGGCAGAGCGCACACGCCCGCAAGGGTGTATAAGTGCGCCCTTTGTTCCAAAGGGATTATTCTGCGTTCCCGTCCCCGGCTCGTTTTTTCAAAAACTCCTGTGCTGGCTCGCTCGTCAAGGCAAGCCGGAGAAAGGCGGCGGCTTCTTCGTCGGTCATGGTCTTTGCTTCTGGCACAATGCTCTCAAAGACCGCACCCCGGACGATCAGCCGATGGCTGCGCGTCCTGCGTTCCTCTTGGGATAACTTTTGCCGCAACACCTTTTCCCGATTTTCAAGCTGCCGGATTTTCTTCTTTCCGTCCTCAATCTCGGCGGTCACTTCCTCGCGGGTTTTCTCTCTCGGTTTCGTCATAGCTGGTCGCTCCTTTCTGCCTGTCGGCATAGAAAAAGGACAGTCGATTTCTCGGCTGTCCCTTGTGGGGGGTATTTAGTTTTACTGTGTGCTACTTGGTAAATAGGAAGTTACCTATTTCTTCATAACATAATTTGTAAGGAAAACACCTTAATAAATCCATTTATCC
>NZ_JAOTNT010000015.1:0-57948 GCF_025630755.1 Acutalibacter sp. LFL-21
AGATTCAGATTTACCCGGAACGCCAAGCCAATGGACAGTGGTTAAAATCCATCAAATTTAAGCTGCCGATTATCGAGGAAGACATGAGTATTAGTTTGGACAATGAAGAACAAGTCGAGACGGTGGCGCTGCTGGCACATCCCGGACAGAATAGGGATAGATAAACTTAGAAGGGTTATAGAACCGAAAGAGAAAGGAGCTTTGTGATGGAGGACTGGACCAAGCGGGAGACGGTCATCGCCTTTTGCAAGGGCCTCTCCCCGGATGTGCGGGAGGACTATCCCTTTCACGACGATAACTGGACTGTGATGCGCCACTGGCAAAACAAAAAGGCCTTTGCCTTTCTCTATGAACGGGAGGGGCATATCTGGGTCAACGTGAAGTGCAGCCCGGAGTGGTTGCTCTTTTGGCGGGACGCCTACCCAGCGGTGCGGCCCGCCTACCACATGAACAAGGCCCACTGGAACACCATTGTGTTAGACGGTTCGGTGCCCGTGGAGGACATCCAGAACATGCTGGCGGAAAGCTGGCGGCTCACCGCGCCAAAAGGAAAGGAGAACCACTCATGCTGAAAATCGGATGCCATTTATCCAGCTCCAAGGGCTATCTGGCCATGGGGAAAGAGGCCGTGAAGATCGGGGCCAACACCTTCCAGTTCTTCACCCGGAACCCCCGGGGCGGCAAGGCCAAGCCCCTGGATTTGGAGGACATGGCCGCCTACCGGGCTTTTGCCCAGGAGCACGGCCTCTTCCCCATTCTGGCCCACGCGCCCTACACGCTGAACGCCTGCGCCGCCGACGAGGGCCTGCGGACCTTTGCCCGGGAGACCATGGCGGACGATCTGGCCCGGCTGGAAAACATCCCCGGGAGCCTGTACAACTTCCACCCCGGCAGCCATGTGAAGCAGGGGGCAGAAACGGGCATCGCGCTGATTGCGGAGCACCTCAACGCCATTTTGACGCCGGAGCAATCCACCACGGTGCTGCTGGAGACCATGGCGGGCAAGGGCTCGGAGGTAGGCCGCAGCTTTGAAGAGATCCGGGCCATCCTAGACCGGGTGGAGCTTTCGGACAAGCTGGGCGTGTGCCTGGACACCTGCCACGTCTCCGACGGGGGCTACGATATCGTTAACGACCTGGACGGGGTGCTGGAGAAGTTCGACAAGGTCATTGGGCTGGGGCGGCTGATGGCCGTCCACCTCAATGATTCCATGAACCCCCTGGGCAGCCACAAGGACCGCCACCAAAAACTGGGCGAGGGCACCTTGGGACTGGAGGCTTTGACCCGCATTATCAATCACCCGGCCCTGCGGGAGTTGCCTTTCTACCTGGAGACGCCCAACGATTTGGCAGGGTACGCCCGGGAGATCGCCATGATGAAAGAGGCCTATCAGGGATAAACAAATGGCTGCGCCCTTTTTTAGTGGGTTCAGCCATTTCTTTTCCCTTTGGGCTATGGTAGAATGAGCATAGATTTTGGGAGAGGAGCAAGGAACATGGACAGATTTGCAGAAGCGCTGCTCAGCCGGCAGGCAAACCCCGCCCTGCCGGCTGAGGACGACTGGTTCGCCCCATTGCTGGGGGACTGGGAGTTTGACTATCAGGACAGGGGCGGCCGCCATTTGAAAGGCGAGTGGTACTTCCGCCGGGCGCTGGACGGCATGGCCATTGAGGACCTGTTCATCTGCCCCTCCCGGGACACCCGGGAGGAAAACCCCCAGCCGGACGGAGAATATGGCGCGGCGGTGCGGATGTACAACCCAAAGCGCCGCTGCTATGACATGACGTACATCTGTTCCAAGGGCACCACCCGGCTGGAGGCCCGCAAGGAGGGGGGCGTCATCGCCTGTACGGTGTTAGAGGACCCTTCCAACCAGTGGCGGTTTGTGAAGGTGACAGAGGACACTTTCCACTGGCAGAATGTGACGAAACAGGCGGAGGGCCTCCAGGTGAACTGCGAGGTGTTCGCCCGGCGGATACGGTGACAGCGGCAAACTGAGAGGGCTATCCTCTCAGTTTTTCTTTTTGCGGGGCAGATGCTCCCAGAGGAGCTTCTCCCCCTCCACCACCAGCAGGGGACACAGGGAGAGAGCCGCCACAATGAGCCATTGGAAGGCTGTGAGAGCCGTAGTTTGGAACAGGGCGGACAGGGGCGGGAACAGCACCACGCTCACCATGAGAATGGCGCAGAACCCGCAGGCAACCACCAGTTTCCGGTTGGAGAGCAGGCCAAGCTTTAAAACGGAGTGCTCCGAGCGCATGTTGAAGCTGTGGACCAGCTGGGACAGGCTGAGCACACAAAAGGCCATGGTGCGGCCAATGGCGGGAGCAGCCGGGTCATAATCGAAAAAGGCGCGGCCAATGGTGTAGGCCAGCAGGGCCAGGGCCCCCACCAGGCAGCCTTCCACCGCCACGGCGAACCCTACACCACCGGAAAAGACCCCCTCCTCCCGCTTGTGGGGCGGCTGCTCCATCACGTCCCCCTGGATGGGATCGGCGCCCAGGGCCAGGGCCGGGAAGGAATCCGTGACCAAGTTGACCCAGAGGAGCTGGATGGCCAGCAGGGGCGTAGGAGCCCGCAGCAGGAAAGCCACGAACACCACCAAAATCTCCCCGATGTTGCAGGAGAGAAGAAAATGGACCGTCTTGCGGATGTTCTGGTAAATGCCCCGTCCCTCCCGGACGGCAGCCACAATGGTGGAAAAGTCGTCATCGGTGAGGACCATGTCCGCGGCGGACTGGGCCACCTCGGTGCCGTTTTTGCCCATGGCACAGCCGATATCCGCCGCCTTCAGAGCGGGGGCGTCGTTGACGCCGTCCCCGGTCATAGCCACCACCATGCCCCGCTGCTGGAAGGCCCGCACCAGCTTCACCTTGTGTTCTGGAGACACCCGGGCGAAAATGCGGTATTGAAACACCTTTTTGCTCAAGGCGCCGTCATCCAGCCGGTCCAGTTCCGGACCAGTCATCACCTGGGAGGGGCTTTCGGCAATGCCCAGCCTCTGGCCGATGGCCAGGGCTGTGGCGGCGTGGTCCCCGGTGATCATCACCGGCAGGATGCCCGCCCGCTTGCACTGGGCCACAGCCTCCTTCACGCCGGGCCGGGGCGGGTCCTCCATGGCGATGAGCCCGCAGAAGATGAGCTGGCTCTCGCTCTCCCGGTCATCGCTGGGAAGGGCGGACACGTCCCGGTAGGCCACGGCCAGCACCCGCAGGGCCCGCTCCGCCAGGCGGCTGTTGTCCGAGAGGAGCTTTGCTTTCATGGCGCCGGTAAGAGGGCGGATTTCCCCGCCCTGGAGCAGCTGCGTACACCGGGCAATCAGCACATCCGGCGCGCCCTTGGCAATGAGGCGAAAGCCGCCCTCGGGCAGGCGGTGGGCGGTGGTCATCCGTTTTCGGGCGGAGGTGAAGGGAATCTCCCCCACTCGGGGATAGCAGCCCTCCAGTTCCCCCTTTCCCCGCTTACAGGCCCGCAAGAAGGCTGTTTCCGTAGGGTCCCCTGTGAATTTCTCCCCCACTTTCTGGGCATCGCTGCACAGAGCGGCCAGCTCTAAGGCAAACTGAGCCGCAGGAGAATCCAGCCGCTCCTCCCCCCGGGCGGAGGAAAAGGCCACCACAGTCATCTTGTTTTGGGTGAGGGTGCCCGTCTTGTCAGAACAGATGACCTGCGTGCTGCCCAGTGTTTCCACGGCGGGCAGATGCCGGACAATCGCCCTTTTCTGGGCCATGCGTTTGATCCCCATGGCCAGCACGATGGTCACCACGGCGGTAAGCCCCTCGGGAATGGCGGCCACCCCCAGGCTAATGGCAATCATGAACATCTCCAAAGGAGGGCGCTGCTGGAAGAGCCCCAACAGGAAAATGGCGGCACAGATGAGGACTACCCCCACGCCCATGACCTTGCCCATCCTCTTCAAGCGCTGCTGCAAGGGCGTCCGCGGGGACTGCTCGTGCTCCAGCATGTGGGCAATGCGGCCCATGGCTGTATCCATGCCCGTTGCGGAGACCACGCCCACCCCGGCGCCGGAGGCCACGCCCGTGGAGGCGAATGCCATATTCTTCCTCTCCCCCAGAGGGGCGTTCCCGGGGCAATGGGCCCCCGCGTCCTTCTCCGCTGGGACGGATTCCCCGGTGAGGGCGGATTCTTCAATTTTTAATTCAGCGCTTTTGAGAAGCCGCAGGTCCGCGGGGACCAGGTCCCCCGCTTGAAGCACCACCAAATCCCCCGGGACCAGCTGGCTGCTCTCCACCCGTTGGCGCCTGCCCTCCCGGATGACCCAGGCATGGGGCGAGGACAGTTTTTTCAGCGCTTGGATGGCCCGGTCCGCCCGAACCTCCTGCACAGTGCCGATGACAGCATTGCACACCACAATGGCCAGGATGATAAGGGAATCCACATATTCTCCATCCCCCCGCACCCAGGATACCGCAAAGGAGACTGCCGCCGCAGCCAGCAGGATCAGGACCATCAGATCTTGAAACTGGCTGAAGAACCGGGCCGGCAGCCCCCGGCGCTTGGCAGGGCGCAGCTCGTTTTTCCCATATTGTTCCAGGCGCCGCTGGCATTCTCTCTGGTTCAGTCCCCGGGCGGGATCGGTGCCCAGCGTTTGGACAGCCTCCTCCCGGCTTTGGCTGTAAAGCTCCATGCTTTTGCCCCTCCTTGCAAGCCGGGCTTTTGCCCAGCTTTTTTTACAAGGTCTATGCAAGACGGAGCCGGATTATGAGCAGCAAGAAAGGGCCCCTTTATGAGGGCCCTTTCTAAAGTTCCTTTTTACTTGTTCCCCTGGTAGGAAGGGGCGCCCTTGGGGGTAAAACCCTTGATGACATTCCGGTAATAGGCATAGGTGAGGGGCTCGTCCTCGGTGAGGATCTCAGACTCCTCCGCCAAGCCCACAAACATCAGGTGGGTGCCCAGGTCCAGCGTCTGCTCCACTTTGCAGCTGTAATGGGCGCAGGCAGTGGCGGTGGGATAGGGCATGCCGGCGGCGTCCTCTTTGTAGGGGATGCCCTCAAACTTGTCCATATCCTTGCCCGTGCGGAAGCCAAAACGGCCAATGGCCATCATATCCGCCCGCTGATCCAGGGCCACAGCGGCAAAGCGCCCAGCTTTCTGAATGAGCTGGCAGGTGAGGCTCTCCTTATTCACCGTGACAGCCAGCCGCACAGGCTCGGCGGTGACTTGCTGCAGGGTGTTCACCACACAGCCGCTGCGCTGGCCCTCAGCCTGGGCGGACACCACATACAGCCCATATGTTATCTTATACAGTGCTTTTTCATCCATAGAAATGCCTCCTTTTAAATACAACATCCTGTTTTCCCTATTATTTCACATTCCGGCCCACTTAGCAAGGAGGAATTTTCCAGCTGCCACTAAAACAGGGAAAGCTGCCCTTCTTTAAGAGAGGGCGGACGCTTTTCCGAAATTGCCCAGTCCTTTCCCGGCCAACCAGTGAGCATGGGCGACTGGGGATGGTGGGCGGCGTAATGTCTTGCGGCAGTGGCGGGGCTGCGGGTGGCGTAGCAGTAGCGGCACCCGTTGACGCAGGTGCTGTAGGCGCCGATGTCCACGCTCTCCACGCAGCCGCAGGCAGGGCGCTGGCCGCTGTCCTTTTTGGCTTGGAGGGGGCAGCCCACCAGCCGGCCCAGCCGCTGGCCGTCGATGCAGGCGCCGTGCTGGATACCGTAGGCGGCGTAGTCCCCGGCCTCGGCGCAGGTGTACAGGGGCAGGCTGTACTTGGCAGCCACCTCCCCCAGGCGGGCGGCAGCCTCCTCCATCTGAGCGGGAGGGGCTTCCCGGAACAGGCTGCCGTTGTGGGCGTAGTGGTCCGCAAAGCTCAGGACGCACCGGGTGGTGCAGGGGGCCAGACGGCGGCAGAGGGCCTCAAAGCGCCGGGCATACCAGGCGGGGGTGCGTTCGCTGTCCAAGAGAATGGGGTCGAAGCGCCATTCCACCCGGGCGGGGCCGAGCCGCTGGGCCAGCTTTTCAAAGGCAGTGAGGCGTTCCTCCAAGGGCGGCAGGCCGGGCTCCCAGTGTGTGTCCAGGGCGGTGATGGTGTACTGGAACAGAAAGTCCCGGTAGCCCAGGGCCTCCACCTCCCCCAGCAGGGGCAGAAAGGGGATGGGGTTTTTCGTCCAAAAAACGATGGCGTCCACCGTCTCCGGGGAAAAGAGCAGCCGGGTGGTGTGGCGGGCCCGGTAGGGCTGGGGGATGAGCACCTCCCCGGCCTCCAGGCGGCCCAGCAGCCAAGGGCCATAGAGGGCGGGCAAATCCGTGCGGCGGCTGGCGCTGAGAATCATAGAAAGGCCTCCTTTCTCTGCTGTCTCCATTCTAGCACGGGCGGGGCAAAAAGAAAAGCGGGCTGTGCCCGCTCCCTTTTTAGTCTAAGAATTCCTCCCGCAGGGTGACGCCAAAATCCTTGGCGATGGCCCGCAGCTGGTCATCCTCGATGGTCTGGAGGATCTTCCCCTGGCCCGCGGAAAGGGCCAGGATGTAAATTTGGGCCGCCTTCTCGATGGTGTGCATCAGGCCGAAGGTGGTGTCGAAGTCCGGGCCGGAGGCGAACAGCCCGTGGTGGGCCCACACCGCCGCGTCGTACTCCTTCATTCGTTCACTGGTGGCCAGGGCGATATCCCTGCCTCCGGGAACCATCCAGGGCACCACGCCCACGCCACCGGGGAACACCACCGGGCACTCGGTGGCGCTCTTCCACAGGGCCCGGGTGAAGTCCCGGGCCGTCAGGGGCAGGATGTAGGTCATGGCGATGAGGTTGGCGGGATGGGCGTGGTAGATGACACGGCACGCCCCGCCGGTGGCCTCCTTGCGGACGCTGTGATTGAGGAAATGGCTGGGGAACTCGCTGGTGGGGCAGCCGCCCTTCTCCAGGCCCCAGACAATGCGCCAGGCATCCCCGGCGGCGTTAATCTCCACAATGCAGATGTTGTCCTGGGGGGCCAGGGGCACATTGCGGAAATACTTGCCGCTGCCGGTGGAGATGAAAAATTCTCCCCGCAGGTTGTCCGCCTGGACGCCCATTTCCACCCACTCGCCGGGGGAGTCTTTGAAATAGGGGCGGCACTGTTCCACTTCCTCGGGGCGCATGCGGTAGGTCAGGTTGCCGCCGTTGCGCTCGTGCCAGCCTTGGTCCCAGCCGTCGCCGCACATGCGGATGTAATTTTGCATCACTTCAATATCAGTAATTGCCATTGTTCTCTCCCTTTCACAGATTCAAGCCAAGTCCCAGGCCGTAGGTCAGCGGGTGATAACGTCCACGGGGACGTTGAAGATCTTGGCCACCTTGAGGATGGTGCCGATATGCCGCCCGCTGGCAGCCGCCATGTGGTGGGTGGGGCCCGCCTCGCTCCAGCGGTTGACAAACTCCCGGGCGCCGCAGGTGAAGCGGGTGCGCATGTTGGTGTCCCCAAAGGTGAAGATGGGTCCCTCCTCGTTGACGCCCTCCGCCGCCACGAACTTGAAATGGCCGTCCCTGTCCTGGGTGATCCCCAGGTAGGTGACCGGCCCCAGGTGGGGGTAGAACTGGGTGAGATACCCGCCGCCGGTCTTGCCGTGGAACACGGGGACAATCTTCATGGTGGGCTTTTTGGCGGAGATGGCCGCGTCCCCAGAGCCGGAGTGGCCGATGATGCAGATGTCCTCGTTGAAGTCGATGGAGTACATCTCGGAAAGCTGGCCGGTGCCGGCGATGGTCTTTAAGATGGACATGGCCATGGCCACCTTGATGTCGCCCTCCACGGCGCAGGCCACGCCCTCCTTGATGAGCATGGAGAAGGCGGGGATGAGCATGGAGTCCAGCACGCCGGCCTTGCCCTGGGCGAAGCCGTCGTAGTGGGAGGCGATAAATCCCAGCTTCTCCTCCTTCACCCAGGCCTCAAAGGCCACCAGGTAACGGGCCATGTCCCAAACCTTCTCCACGGTGCCGCCGCCCTCGATATCGAAGGTGTCCAGAATGTCCTGGGCCTTCTGGCGGATAGCGGCCTCATCGGTGACGCCGTCGGCGATGGCCCACATCTTCTCCCAGTCGAACTGTTTGGTGTACAGCCACATGCGGTGATAGAGGTTGGTCTCGTCGATGTACAAATCCATCATACCGGGATAGGGCCGGCCAATCTGGGCCAGGTTCAAGTCCCGGAAGCGGCGGCGCACCTGGGCGGCTTTGCACCAATCCTCAATCTCCGCCTGCACAACGGGATCTCCCCCCTTCACCACGCCGGTGATAACGGCATGGCGCTTGCCGGCCCGCTCCAGGTCGGCCACCATCTCCCCAACGGCGCCGCAGGCGTACAGCTCGCCCAGCCACTGGGCGGTGCCGGTGTTCTCATAATCTGGGGCGCGGAGCTTCTGGACGTTCACCAGAACCACGGGCACGTCCAAATCCCGCACGGCGGGCAGCATGTTGTAAGAGGTGGCATAGGTGAGCAGCTGGAGGATGACCAGGTCCACATCGGCGGCGCGGAACTTGTCCCCTGCCTGCTGGGCCAGCTCCTTGGTGGTGACGATGCCGCCGTCGATGAGCTCTACGGAATCGGGAATCATGGTCTTAAAGGTTTTGTACTGGGACTGGAACTCCGGCACCAAAGAGGGAAACTGGGGCAGATAGGCCCCCAAGGCAATGGCGAACACGCCCACGCGGGCTTTTGTCTCAACTAACATGGCAATACCTCCTGGATGGAAAAACTGTGTCGAACGGCTTTGCGGGCCGCTGCCAGGTCGGGGAATTCCCCGGCGGCCAGCATTTGCACCATCAGGTTCCCCAGGGCGGTGGCCTCTGTGGGTCCGGCGTAGACGGGAAGGCCTGTGGCGTTGGCGGTGAGCTGGTTCAGATAGCCGTCCTGGCTGCCGCCGCCCACGATATTCACGGCGGTGTAGCTCTTTCCGGTGAGGGCGGAAAGCTCTTGGATGCTTTGGGCGTAGCTCTGGGCCAGGCTGTGGTACACACAGGCTGCCAGTTCCCCCAAAGTGGCGGGCACAGGCTGCCCTGTCTCCCGGCAGAAGGCGCTCACGGCCTCCCCCATGTTCTCCGGGGCCAGGAAGCGGCCGTCGTTCACATCCACCCGGGAGGGGAAATCCGCCGCATCCCGGGCGGCTTTCTCCAGGGCGTTGAAGGACACGCCCTCCCCCGCCTCCCGGCGGATGGATTGGAGCATCCACAGGCCCATGATGTTCTTGAGATACCGGAACCGGTACCCATAGCCCCCCTCATTGGTGAAGTTGCGGGCCAAACTCTCCGGGGTAGTGACTGGCTCTGGCAGCTCGGTGCCCAGCAGGCTCCAAGTGCCGCTGGAGAGGTACACGCCGTCCTCCTTAGCGGGCACTGCTAAAAAGGCGGAGCCTGTGTCGTGGGTGGCGGGAAGCAGCACCTTGCAATCGAATCCCAGGCGCTCCCGCACCCGCGGGGCAAATCCCCCCACAGAGAAACCGGGCTGGCGCAGCTCTCCGAACAGGCGGCGGGGATAGCCCAGCCGGTCCAAAAGCTCCCCATCCCAGGTCTTGGTCCGGGCGTTCACCAGGCCGGTGGTGGTGGCGTTGGTGTACTCGTTCTCCATCTTTCCGGTGAGGCGGTAGGTCAGGTACTCCGGCACCATCAAAAGCCGCTGGGCCCGCTCCAAGAGCTGGGGCTCCTGCTGTTTTACGGCCATGAGCTGATAGATGGTGTTGAACTCCTGCTTCTGAATGCCGGTGCGGCGGTAGAGCTCTTGGAAAGGGATCTGCTCTTCCACCAGCCGGTCCATGCCCTGGGTACGGCTGTCCCGGTAGGCCACGGCGTCCCCCAGGGGGTCCCCGTTTCTATCTAACAGGACAAAGTCCACAGCCCAGGTGTCAATGCCCACAGAGGCGGGGGAAAAGCCCTGTTCCCGGCAGGCTTCCAAGCCTTGGAGGATCTCCTCGAAAAGGCGGTCCACATCCCAGCAAAGGCGGCCATTCCGGTGGACAGCCCGGTTTTCAAAGCGGTAGAGCTCTCGCAGGCAGGTCTTTCCCTGCTCCACCCAGCCCAGGATATGCCGCCCTGAAGAAGCGCCAATATCCACCGCCAGATAGGTTGTATTCAAAACACATTCCTCCCTTTGCCTTTCAGAATACCCTGTGCGCGCCCAAAAGAAAAGGACGTGTTTTCTCGAAAACACGTCCTGACTTTTTGATTCCAGCGAGGCCTTACCCCTCTTGGGAAAGGAAATCCCCGCCTCGATCCCGGCGGTAGTCCCTGGGGGTAACCCCGTAGCGCGAGCGGAACACCCGGTAGAAATAGCTGGTATTTTCATAGCCAACCGCCAAGATAATGTCCTGGGTAGTGAGCCGGGTCTCCCGCAAAAGCTGGGCCGCCTTGGAAAGGCGCTTTTCCAAAAGCAGGTCCTTGAAGGTGCGGCCTGTGGTGCGGTGTACCGCGGCGCTGAGATAGGGCAGGGATACATGAAGTTCCGCCGCCAGATGAGTCAGGTCGGCGGTGCGGTAATTCTCCTCAATCTCCCGCAGGGCGGCCAGCACCGCCCCATTGCCCGAGGCTTCCTCCAGGTCCCCAGTATAGTTGAGCAGCTGCAGCAGCAGTAAGCCCATGGTGGCTTGATTAATGCGCCGCCCATTGGGCTGGGGGTGGACCAGGCTCCACACCAAGTTCTCCACCAGGTTCTGCACGGTGGGGGCCTCTGCCACCCGGAAATGCAGGCAGCTCATCTCCCCGCCGCTCTGCTTTAAGCCGCTCAGGACAAAACGCCCCAACACGTTGTCCGTGCCGATCAGGTTGAGGGCGTAGTCAAAAAACTGGGGAAGCACGATAAAATTTACACCCACATCCTCCTCCCCGGCCCGCTCCACACTGTGGGAGGCCTGCTGGTTTAAAAACAGCAGCTCCCCCTTTCGGAGCGTAAGAGGAGGCCGCCCCTCGACATGGTGGACGGTCTGCCCCGAGCACATATACATGATCTCCACATAATTATGGGTGTGCAGAGGAAACGCTGCGAACCGGGTGTGGGGCCGCACGGTAATCAGTTTCCCCTTGGCCAACAGCTTGTCGCTGTCAATTAAAAAGGCGCTTCCCGTGGTGTAAAGGCTCCGGTCCACCTGGCCCCCGGCAAGCAGCTGTTCCTCTTCCTCTGTAATCCGGCGAAGTTCCTGCATCAGGTCTTCCCGCATTTTATCCCTTCTTCCCTTGCACTTTCAAATTCTATCGCTCAAACAGCCATTAGGCCGCCGCCAGCAGGGAGGCGGCCTCTGTTTCTGTGAGGTATTCGTATTTCACCATCAGGCTGACCACCTGCCGCTGGCGCTGCTGGCTCAGGTCGGGGTTGACGGTGGGGTCGTAGACCGAGGGGGCATTGGGCACGCCTGCCAGCAGGGTGCACTGGTCATCGGTCATCTGGCTGGGGGACACCCCAAAATAGGTCTGGCTGGCGGAGGCCACGTCATAACATCCGCTGCCAAAGTAGATGGAGTTGACATACAGCTCAAAGATCTCCTCTTTGGTGTAGTTTGCCTCCAGGTGGAACGCCATGAACATCTCCGCCACCTTGCGGGTCAGCTGTTTTTCCTGGGTGAAGTACAGGTTTTTCGCCAGCTGCTGGGTGATGGTGCTGCCCCCCTCTACAAAGGACATGGCCTTTAGGTCATTCCAAAGGGCCCGGCCAATGGCGATAACGTCGATGCCGCTGTGCTGGTAGAACCGGTGATCCTCCGCAGCGATAACCGCCTGCACATAGGTATCTGGCAGCTCCTCAAAAGTGGTGTAGCTTTCCTGAGCCCGCACCTGCCGCACCTTTTGATCCAGGGGCATCTCCTCCAATGCCTGGGTGTACATCTGCCAGCCTAAAAAGGCCAGGGCCAGCACGGCGCACAGGCACAGGGCCAGCACCAGCAGCACCACGTTCCGAACGATCCGCAAGAGTTTCATGGCTGTTCCTTTCTTCAAGGGGTCTCCCCCGCTCTTTACCGGAGGCGTCCCCCGGCTTTCCTTTTCCATGGCACTATCTTACCAGCCATTTCTTGCAAATTTCTGACGACAATCTTTATTCTCGATTAATACTTCTTACAGCTTTCCCACCTTTTTCCGGGCGGTGGGGGCCTCCTTCCGGGTGAACACATACGTTTCTTCGCTGGATAAGCTGGGGGCAAAGCGGTAGCCCAGCCTGTCGAAAGCCCGCAGCTCCTCTGGGGCCTTTGCGGCGTTCTCCGCGGCAAACCGGACCATCTCCCCCCGGGCCATCTTCACATAAACCCCTTTTTCCAGGAACACCCCTGGCTCCGGTTCCTCCGCAAAGACACAGGTGATGAAACGGGCCTTTCCCTTTACCCAGGGGCGCACCGCTCTGGCATATTCCTCCGATGCCAGGTTCACCAGCACGCTGTCCTCCTGCAATAGGATATTTCCCAGGGAATCCCCCCAGAATTCATACAGGTTGCGGCAGAAGTCCGTCTTCAGCTTGGCCTGCATCTCCAGGCGGTAGGGGCTGACCCCGTCAAAGGGCCGCAGTACCCCATAGAATCCTGAGAGGATGCGCAGATGCTCTTTCACATAGTCCAGCTGTTCCTGGGTGAACAGCCCCGCAGCCATGTATTTGTATTGGATGCCGTCATAGGCAAAAAGGGCGGGGGTCTCTCCCCGGTCCAATTCCATGGCCCGAAAATTGCGGTAAGCCTCTTGGGCCAAGGCGTCGTTACAGGCCAGCAGCCGCTTCAGCTCCGGCAGGGGCAGGCCCCGCAAATATTCCAAAAGCAGGGAGGAGCGGTCCAGCAGGGCCGGGCACGTCTCCGGCGGGAGGAAGTCCCGCTCCACCCGCATCTTCTTGGCTGGGGAGATGAGCAGCTTCACAGGTTTCTCCCTTCGTGGAGGTTCTCCCCCCGGAGCATGGCCTCGTGTTCCCTTTTCAGCTCATCCCGCAGCTGATAGGCGTTCCAGCCTCCGTTAGAGGCGGTGAGCACTGCTTTCAGCTCCACGGGAGGGATCTTCTTCCGGCGAAAATCCTGGAGCAGCTGGTTCATCTGATGGGAGGAAAGGCCGGCCATCACCAGCAGCTCATCAGGAAAGGCCTTCCCTGCCTCAGCCGTTTCAGCACGAGGCGCTAGGCCCAACACCCCGTTGAGAGGCTGGCCAAAGTCCTCTGGAAGAACAGAACGGGCGCGCAGCTTCAATGTCAAACACAGGGCCTTGATTTTCCGCCCCTTGTCATTTTCCAAATTATAGAGCAATACTGTTGGCACCACAGGCGCCGCCTCCTTTTTCCAAAAATAAAGCATTTTCAGCCCTCATACTAGCACTTTGCGCCCCGCTTGGCAAGGGCGGAGGGAAAATTAAAAATCATTCTTGACTTTTTCTCCCCCATCCTGTACAGTTACCATACAAGACTACTTTGAAATTGGGAGAGAGCAAGCCATGGGTTTTTCCGTTGAGACAAGCGTTCCCGTTCTGACCGTTTTCCTGCAAGGGCTTTTGAGTTTTTTCTCCCCTTGCGTGCTGCCCCTGCTGCCCATGTACATCAGCTATTTGTCCGGTGGCGGCCGCACCGTGGACGAAGAGGGCACGGTGCATTACAAGCGGAGCAAGGTGCTTTGCAACACCCTGTTTTTTGTACTGGGCATCAGTTTTGCGTTTTTCCTGCTGGGGTTCGGCTTTACGGCGGCGGGACAGTTTTTCCGGGAGAACCGGATGATCCTGGGCCGGGTGGGGGGCATTATTGTCATCCTGTTCGGGCTGTACCAGCTGGGGCTGTTCGGCTCCTCTAAGCTGCTAAACCGGGAAGCCCGGCTTCCCTTCCGTTTGGACAAGGTGGCGATGAACCCTCTGGTGGCCCTGATTCTGGGCTTCACCTTCAGCTTTGCCTGGACCCCCTGCGTGGGGCCCACCTTGGCCAGTGTGCTGCTGATGGCTACTTCTGCCCAAGCGGCACAGGGCTTTGTGCTTATCGGGGTATACACCTTGGGGTTTGTGCTGCCGTTTTTGGCGGTGGGACTGTTCACCAGCACTCTGCTGGAACTGTTCCGCAAACACAAGAACGTGGTAAAGTACACGGTGAAAATTGGTGGGGTGCTCATGGTGTTTATGGGCGTGATGATGTTCACCGGGTGGATGAACCATCTCACCAACTACCTCTCCAGCTTTGGGGCGTCGGAGAGCTCCACGGTTTCTTCAGCGGTGGAAGAGGAAACTGGGGAGGCCAGCAGCCTTCCGGCGGAAAGCAGCCCAGCGGAGAGCTCTTCCCAGGCTGCCTCGGAGGCAGAGGCGGACCCGGAAGCTGTGCCCGCCCCGGACTTCACCCTAAAGGACCAGCTTGGCAACAGCCACACCCTTTCCGATTACCAAGGGAAGGTGGTCTTCCTGAATTTCTGGGGTACCTGGTGCCCTCCCTGCCGGGCGGAGATGCCCGATATCCAGGCGCTGTATGAGGAATATGGCGAGAACCAAGGGGATGTGGTCTTTCTGGGGGTGGCCCATCCCAACCTGGGGCAGGAAGGGACTGCGGAAGATGTTGCCGCCTTTATGGAAGAGAACGGCTACACCTACCCCACTTTGATGGACGAGGGTGGGGCGGTCTCCACATACAGCTATTATATCAGCGGGTTCCCCACCACCTTTATGATCGACACGGATGGAAATGTGTACGGCTATGTGACAGGCCAGCTGACCCTGGACATGATGCGGAGCATCATTCAGCAAACCATAGACGGCGGCGCTTAAGGGGGGCTTCCCCCTTGCATTCCATCGGGAAACCCGGTATAATAGAGCCAATACCAAGCAGGAGGGATAAAGTTGCCAAAGATCCAAGAATCTGCCGAAAACTATCTGGAGACAATCCTGGTGCTGAAGGAGCGCAACGGTACGGTGCGCTCGGTGGACATTGCGGCGGAAATGGGATTTTCCAAACCCAGCGTCAGCGTGGCCATGAGGAACCTGCGGGAACAGGACTGCATCACCATGGGCGAGGACGGCTTGATCTCCCTCACGGAAAAAGGCCGGAAAATCGCCGAAAGCGTGTATGAGCGCCACACGCTGTTCACCCAATGGCTGGTCTCTCTGGGAGTGAACCCGGCCATTGCCGCGCAGGATGCCTGCCGCATTGAGCACGTTTTGAGCAGGGAAACATTTGAAGCCATCAAACGCCATGTGGCTGCCGGCCAGCAGCAGCCACAGTGATCCTACAGAGACCACGCCCGCCTGGATTTCCCGGCGGGCTTTTCTTTTTGCCAAAGGAAAACCCGTCCCCCTCTCCCGCGACTGGAGAAGGGAACGGGCGTTTTATTACATATAGCAAGGGGCGCGCAGGCCTTGCCGCCACAGGGCCATTGGGTCATCCAATAATCATCCGGCCCTCGGGATAGATGGAAGCGCCCTTTTCCTTGTGGCGCATAAGAATGGAGAGCCCAAAGGACAGGGGGCCCACACGGCCGACGAACATGGTAAAGATCAAAATAAGCTTGGAGATGGGGTCCAGGTTGGGTGTGACGCTGGCGGAAAGCCCCACGGTTCCAAAGGCAGAGGTGGCCTCATACAAGCAGTCTATGTAGAGGATATCCGGGTTCAAAGAGCTGATGACACCCGCGTCAATAAAGACCAGCAGGATGGACACAAAGGTCAGCGTAAAGGCTTTATACACCGTTGGGGTAGAGAACCGGTGGCGCAGGATCACAGCCTCGCTTTTCCCGCGGATGGTGCACACGATGGTTGCAGCCAGCACGGTGAAGGTTGTGGTTTTGATGCCGCCGCCCGTGGAACCAGGACAGGCGCCGATGAACATGAGCAACACAGAAAGAACTTTTGTGAACTCAAACTGTGAAGCGATATCCACAGAGGCAAATCCCGCCGTGCGGGTGTTGGTGGACTGGAAGAAGGCGCAATTGAGCTTTTCCAGCACATTCAGGCCCTGCATGGTGTTGCTGAATTCCAGAAGGAAAAAGCCCAGGGTGCCAAAAACCAGCAAGCCTATGGTCACCCGGAGGCAGATCTGGGAGTGAAAATTCAAACGGATGGTGTCCTTATGATGGAACCGGGGCTGAATTTTGCACAGGTAGATGTCCTGCACCACGATAAAGCCCAAGCCGCCAATAATAATCAGGAAGGAAATGGTGAGGGAGACCAGAGGATCTCCGGCAAAAGCAGTCATGCTGCTGTTCCCCTCCACAAAACCCAGGACGTCGAAGCCCGCGTTGCAATAAGCGGAAATAGCGCAGAAGATAGAGGGCCAGATGCCGTTCACGCCAAACATGGGCACAAAGCGGAGCGCCAGCAAGCAGGCGCCGATCGCCTCACAAGCAAAGGTAAAAATGATGGTCAAGCGCAGCAGCCCCGCAATATCCAGGCCGCTGCCTCCAGAGCTTTCGCTTGCCAGCTTCATCTCTCGGATGCCCAGCTTGCGCCGCACCAGCAGCGAAAAGCCGATTGTCAGGGTAGAGAGGCCCAAGCCCCCCAGCTGGATGCAGCCCAGGATTACCCCTTGGCCGAAGGGCGTCCACAGGGTGTAGGTATCCCCCACCACCAAGCCTGTCACACAGGTGGCCGACGTGGTAGTAAAAAGGGCGTCGATGAAGGAAGCTCCCCCTACCTTAGAGGAGATGGGCAGCATCAGCAGCAAGGTCCCCACCAAAATGATGAGGGCAAAGCTGACGACAATCACCCTTACCGGAGGCGTAGTCTTGATCTTGTCACTAAGTTGTTGGCGGATGTCACTAAAACCGGGCATAGCAAAATCACCCTTACTCCTTTTTCTATGATCTTTTCTATGACTTAGGCAGCAAGCCTATTCATCACCTTAGTTCGCTGCAAGGCCAAAATCAGGGGCAGGCCCAGCACATAGCAGACCACCAGCTCCCCTATGCCCACAGAAAGGGCAGAGGCGCCGAAAGCCGCCCAGGTAAAGCTGCCAAGGGAAAAGGTTCCTGCACTGGAAAGGCAGGCAATCTCAAAGCCCACCAGCACCACATTGGCGATAACCGGCGGAAGGGGCGCCAGCACAGGCACGCCTTTCACCTTCACATCCCGCACCAGCCAGGTGCCAATACCCGCCAGCAGGGTGGCCCCCGTACCGAAGACCCAATCCACCACGCCCAAGGGGCTTGCCAGATTGGCAATAAAACACCCCAGGGCCAGGCCTGGGACAGCGGCTGGGGTAAACACTGGCAGAACCGTCAATGCCTCGGAAAAGCGGAACTGCACCGCCCCATAGGCCAGGTTCATTGCCGCTGCCACATAAGTCAGGACAGCGTAAAGCCCCGCAATCACAGCGCCTAGCGCCAGAAAGCGGACCCTTTTGGAAGTACTCATATTCAGTTTCCTCCTAGTATTTTTTAAGGTCAGGATGTCGCGACTGACCGCGGGGTAAGCCCGCATGAGATAGGATACTCTTTTTTATCCAAAAAAGCAAGTAAAACTTCTGTCATTTTCACTTGCGATTTAAGTTCAAATGGCTTATAATAAAAAAGCTTTCTCTATGCGGGCATGGCGGAATTGGCAGACGCGCCAGATTTAGGTTCTGGTGGGTTTCCCGTGCAGGTTCAAGTCCTGTTGCCCGCACCAGGCTGAGCCTGGACGCAATTCGCGTTCCGGGCTCAGCTTTTTCTTCTGCCTTTTCGCTCGCGCCTGCAGCGGACAGTGATCTTGTCACCTCGACCGGCGGCGAGCTGCCGCTCCCAAACCGCGAACTTCACTTTTGTGGGGTTCGCGGTTTTTTCTTGCCCGCGTTTCCCGTTGGCATCTATTTAGCACAACTCTGGTGGAGTTCCACTAAGGGACTCAATTCTCTAACGGCAAAGCCCGCCCTGCTGGAAGAATAGCAAGGCGGGCCTTGTCAAATCAAGCTGTTAGCAGCAGAACCTAGAGCAAAGAGGAAATTAAGTATGCCGCACCATCTTTAGATTTCCCATCCACACTTCATCTTCCAACGCTTTTGCGCAGGCATATATTTCTTGCCATCCAAAATCATACATTCCTTCTTTCTTATATTCTTGTAAGCGCTCAAAGATACGCCAAGCCCCCGGCCAGTTCAAATCCTGGATCCACGCAAACAAGTAAGGCAAATAAGGTTCTAAAATGGCATCCTCTTTTTCGGACACAATAAGTGCGCAGTTATCCCACACATTTTTATTGTTTCGTTTATCACACGGCTGCAAAAACACATTGAAGGCTTTGACCTGCCGGGCAAGCCGCAATCCCTCCGCTTGCTCTTCCTCGGTCCTATTCCAATCCAGTAGGTCCATAATGTAGTCTATGTCCGCCATTTTTCATCATCCTTTCCGTTTTGATCCCTGAACAGCCCTTTGCTCACCGCCACAAGCCCAGTTCTTCCTCGGGCCTGTAAATTTTTCCTTTGGGAAGGGCGCTGTCCTTTAGATTATAGTGCCGGCGGTCCCTGCCGCAAGTGACGTAGGGGATGTCTAGGCATGGGGTCAGGTCCCCGTCCAACACGTTCATGTCCAAAATAAAGGTTTTGAGCCTCTTCATCTTTTTGAGAAACCGCAGGTCGGGAAGGGAATTGCTGCCTGTCAGCCAGAGATACTCTAAATTTTCCATTTCCTCTAACACGGTAAAATCGGTTATTTTGGCGCAATTCTCGATGTAAAGCACCCTGCATGTGTCCTTGATCTTCTCCAAAGCAGAAATATCCCTCAAAGAACGATCATACGAAAGCTCAAGGCACTGCAGCCCCGGCGCTTTTTCCACGCCGTCTATCGACTGGATATTGCTCATAAATAAACTCAAACACGTAAGTTCCTTGCTGGAAAAAAGCTGTGTTACATCCCGGCTGGGACTGCGGTACCGCGTGGTATAGAGCTGTTTTAAGGTTTCTACATTTTGAAAGTTCTTGGTTCCTTTATTGACTTCCACCACTAAATTGACTAACCCAGGAACCCGGGAATAGTCTATTTCATTCAAGAATTGATCCCACTCTCCATACTGGGTACGGCACTCCAGAGAGCGAATCTCCGGCATCTCATACAGCGGAGAGAAATCAAAATTCCCTGCCGCTTGCTCAGAAGGAATGATCACCAGATCCTTTAAGGAAGGGCACTGGGGTAACCAGGAAATATCTTTGAGGATGACGGTTGCCTTCTCCAGCTGGCGGCTTTGGATGTATTGGATGTACTCCTCACGAGTGTGAAGCGGAACATCAAACTGCGGTGTATGGCAATCTGATTCTCCAGGACATTTCACGATGAGAGCGTCGAATTCTCTTTTTGAATCGCCGATCGTGAAGCCAAAGTTATCGACGATTCTGACGCCAAAATCATTGACGATAGCGCAATTATCCAAAAGTGTCACCTCTTCATGGTTTTGCGCTGCTTAGCGCCTTCTGTGATCTCTTTTGCAATGTTCCTTGTCCGCCGAGCGGAAAAACACTTCTGCGCCACTATTATAGCAGGGTAAGTTTCGGCAAATCAAGTTCCTGGGGAGCAAGAGGTTCGCAAGGACTTTTTATATCGAAGGAGGTTTGGCACAGGGAACTTCTTCCAAGTCCGGCCGCTGCCTTGGGCTACAGAAGCCCCGTTCAGTTCAAAACCGAACGGGGCTTCTGATAAATATTCTTTTTAGTGTCTACTTTCTCTTGACAAGTGCACACAGCGCAAGGCTGTACTCTCCTGTTTTTGATTTTTTATTGGTAAAGCAGCAGCACATTGGCGGGCGCAATGCCAAAGGCTTCCGGAAAGCTGGCGGGGCGTCGGTCCTTGGGGACCCGCCACCACAGCGGCGCGGTGCCGGGCTTTTGTGTGCGCCACCGGAACTCCACAATCCATTCAAAGGGCTCTTCCATCTCCCGCAGATACTCCACAGCGGCCCGGTTTTGGGCGGACTTGGCATTGAAGTAATGGGCGCGGATGCCCACCGCCTTCACATTCTCTCCCACTCTTTGCGCTGTGGTGAGGCGGATTCCCCAATCGGGCACCTCTACCTCATATTCGCCGGCCTTCCGGGCCGGGGCAATGTTCTTGCAGCCTGTAAGAGAGGCCGCGCGGATGCTGCCGGGATTGGCAAACAGCTCTTTCTTCTCTTGCAGCGTCAGCAGGTGCCCCTCATCCAGCACAGCAATGCGATTGCATAGATGGTAGGCCTCGTCCCGGCTGTGGGTGACCAGCAGAACAGGACGGCCAAACCCCGCCAGCAGCTCCTGCAGCTCCAGCTGCAGCTTGTCCCTTAGGTGGCTGTCCAAGGCGCTGAAGGGCTCATCCAGCATCAGCAGGCGCGGGCGGTTGACCAGAATGCGTCCCAAGGCCACCCGCTGGGCCTGACCTCCCGAAAGCTGGTAAGGCCGGTGTTTCTCCAGCCCTTCCAAACGGAGGAGCGCCAGCACCCGCTGCAGCTCCTCTTCTCGGGCCTGCTTATTTTTCTCCCAGCGAAGCCCGCACAGGATGTTCTGCCGCACGGTCATGTTGGGGAAAAGGGCGTAGTTTTGAAACAAGTACCCCACCCGCCGCTTTTGGGGCGGAAGGTTGATGCCCCTTTCCGAGTCAAACAGCGTCTCCCCATCCAACACAATTCGGCCCTTATCCGGTGTTTCGATACCGGCAATGCACTTTAACGTATAGCTTTTTCCGCAGCCAGAGGCGCCCAGCAGGCCCAGCACCTCCGGCTTTTCCACGCTTGCCTCCAAGGCCACGTCCAAGGTGAAGGCTCCCAGCTTTTTATGGATATCCACCTGTAAGCTCATTTTTTCACCGCCTTCTTCTGCCGGTCCTCCAGCAAGTTTACAGCCAGCAACACCACGGTGCTGATGGCCAGGTTGACCAGCACCCACCGCAGTGCCCCCATCTCATTATTGGTGCGCCAAAGCTGATAGACGGTGGTGGAAATGGTGGCGGTCCGCCCGGGGGTATAGCCGATGAGCATGCTGGTGGCGCCATACTCCCCCAGCGCCCTTGCAAAGGCCAGCACGGCACCTGCCAAAATGCCTTGGCGGCAGGCTGGCATGCGGATTCGCCAGAAAATATAGGTATTTGACAGGCCCAGCGTTTGGCCCGAAGATGCCAGGGTGGGGTCAAAGCTTTCAAAAGCACCCCGCGCTGTGCGGTACATCAACGGGAAGGCCACCACCAACGCGGCCAGTATGCCCCCATACCAGGTCATGACAAATTGGATGCCAAACTGGGCCAAAAACACGCCCAGCGGCCGTTTCGTGCCAAACAGCACCAGCAAAAAATAGCCGCAAACCGTGGGGGGCAGCACCATGGGCAGGGTGAGCACCACATCTAAAATGCCTTTGACTGTCCGGGGAAGCCGGGCAGCGTAATAGGCGGCTGCAATGCCCAAAAAGAACACCAATACGCTGCTGATGGCCGCAATGCGCAGCGAGTTCCAAAGAGGGTACCAATCCATCGCAACATTCCTCACAAGCCAGCTTCAAGCCATTGGTCCTTTCGCCATCCGCTTGAGAGCCTGGCAGTTCAACGGGGTATGGGTTGTCACGCAACAGGCGAGAAACCAACTTCTTCAAACACGGCCATCGCCTCGTCGGTGGTCAAATAATCCAGGAAGGCCTGGGCCGCTTCCTGATTGGGCGCATCCTTCAACACAGCGGCGGGATAAATTACCTGGCCGCACATATCCTCAGTGGCAGTGTCCACCACAGTCAGCCCGTCACTAAAGGCGTCTGTGCAGTAGACCACGCCGCAGTCCACGCTGTTCTCCTTGATCTGCGTGGTGACTTCCTTCACGTTGGAGCCGTATGTGATCAGGCCGGCGTTGGCAAGCTCTGTTTCATCCAGGTCATAGTATTGCAGGATGCTTTGGGTGTACTGGCCCACGGGCACGTCGCTGTTGCCCATGCAGAACAGCAGGTCCCCCTGCTGGAAGGCAGCTGCCAAGTCGTCAAAGCTTTCGATCCCCTTGGGGTTGTCATCTGACACACACAGGGTGACCTTATTTTCCAGCAGGTCGATGCGCGTGGCGCTGTCCACATAATCCAAGCCATCCGTATTCACGGAAGAGTCCGCTTCGATGTCCAGCTGGTCCATTTGGGTCTGGCCCGCAGAGATAAACAGGTCACAGGCGGCGCCCTCTTCGATCTGGGTCTTCAGCGTGCCGGAAGAGTCGAAATTGTAGGTGATAGTGACTCCGGGGTTCGCAGCCTCATAGGTCTCCTTGATCTCCGTCAGCGTGTCCGTCATAGATGCGGCCGCGAACACAATGATCTCCCCGCCGGAAGAGGACTGCTCCTCCGCGCTGGCGGAAGATTCCGCCACAGAGCTCTCCGACTGAGAGGCGCTGCTCTCTGGCTGAGAAGCGCTGCTATCCGGCAGCTCGGAAGAAGACGTTGCGGGCGTGCCGGCGCAGGCGGTCAGGCTGAGTGCCAGAGCAGAGGCCAGCAGGATTGAAAATAGCTTTGTGTGTTTCATGTCTTTTCTCCTTTCCCCGTTTAGGGGATTGTATTTTATAAACGTGGATTTACACGCTTATAACAAAGTCAACGCGGTCAATGCCGCGCGCAATCCTGCACCTCACCACGCAGAAGGCCCATCGCGTGGGGGATGGTATCCATAAAGACATCCATACACTCCATACAGGCCTTGGGGCTTCCGGGCAGGTTGATGATCAGGGTCTTTTTCCGAAGGACCGACACCCCGCGGGAAAGCATGGCTCGGGGCGTGATGGCCAGAGAGGCCGCCCGCATGGCTTCTGCAATGCCGGGGGCCGTGCGATCCGCTACTGCCAAAGTGGCTTCCGGCGTGATATCCCGGGGGCCAAATCCCGTGCCGCCGGTGGTCAGAATCAAATCCAGCTGGCGCTGGTCAGCCAGGCGGATCAACTGGGCGCGCAGGGCGCCGGCCTCATCCGCCAGCAGGAGCTGCTCCACCACTTCATAGCCTGCCTCTTCCAGGCGGCGGGCGATGGCGGGGCCGCTTTCATCCTTCCTCTCCCCTCTGGCGCCTTTGTCGCTGAGAGTGACCACAGCGGCCTGCCAGGGGCGGGGAGCGGTGCGGGGCTCCAGGACCATCTCGTCCCCCACATGGATTTCGCCGGGGACCAACACCCGGGCAAACACACCCTCCCGGGGCATGATGCACTCCCCCATCTTTTTATAAATTTCACAGTGGCTGTGGCACTCCTTGCCGATCTGGGTCATCTCCAGCAGCACGCTGCCGCAGCGCAGCAGGGTGCCCACTGGAAGGGACCGGAAATCAAATCCCTCAACCACCAGGTTTTCTCCAAAAGCACCGGGCTGCACGTTGGCGCCCCGGGCGTTGAACGCCTCTATCTTATCCGCCGAAAGCAGGCTGACCTGCCTGTGCCAACGGCCGCCATGGGCGTCGCCTTCAATGCCCCAATCCACCGTGAACCGCGCGGAAGGCACTGGCTTCTTTTGGGTCCCCCGGACCGGGCTGGTACAGATGGCAATGACTTTTCCCATGTTTTATCCTCCAATCTCACTCATAGAGTGTTGTTCTGTAATGGCCTGTGCGTTGTCAAAACAGTGGGCACGGGGTTTCTTCCAAACCGCCTGGCGCAAGACCTCTTTCAAAGCTTCTCCCGTGGGCTGGGGCCCCCGCAGCACCGCCCGAAGGTCCACGCCCTCCCCATAGCACAGGCAGGGCTTCAAAAGCCCTGTGCTGGTAAGCCGGACCCGGTTGCACCCCTCACAAAACTTGTGGCTGACCGCGTCAATCATTCCAATGCGGCCTCGCAATCCCGAACTGGCGTAATAGTGGGCGGGGCCGTTTCCACGCACCTCCTGCACAGGACGCAGGTCCGGCCAGCGGGCCCGCAGGATGTTCAAGGCTGCCTCTCGGGTGGGGCCAGCGTTCCAAGCTCCCTCCCCGATGGGCATGACCTCGATAAACCGCACATCCAAGGGGCGATGGGCCGCCAATTCGGCCAAAGCGGGCAGCCGGGGCTCACAGCCCGGCAAAAGCACGCAGTTCAGCTTTGTTTTCAAACCTGCCGTCAGGGCTGCTTCAATCCCTTCCTGCACCTGGCGGTAACAGTCCACCCCCGTGATGTTTGCAAAGGCGGTGGGATCGGCGGCATCCAGACTGATATTTACTCCGTCCAGGCCCATTGCGGCCAGCTCGGGGGCCAAAGGGGCCAACCGCACGCCGTTGGTGGTCAAGGTGACCTGCTCCACCCCAGGAAGAGCTTTCAGCCGCCGAAGGAACTCCACGCAGCCCCGGCGTACCAACGGCTCTCCGCCGGTCACCTTGAACCGGGTGATGCCCAGCTCCACTGCCGCTTGGGCCACTTGGAGGAACTCCTCGTAGGAGAGCAGGTCCTCATGGCGCTCTAACGCCACCCCGTTGGGCATGCAGTAGGTGCAGCGCAGGTTGCACCGGTCTGTGATGGAAAAGCGGATATAGTTGATGGTGCGCGCGAACTGGTCCTTCATAGCGCCGCCTCAAAGCACAGGTCGCCGCTTTTGCCCCCGTGCTTCTCCAGAAGGCGGATATCGGAAAGGACCATGCGCTTGTCCACGGCTTTGCACATGTCGTACACGGTCAGCAGGGCCACCGAAACCCCGGTGAGGGCCTCCATCTCCACCCCAGTCTTGCCATCACAGCTGACCGTGCACCGGGCCCGAATGGTATGGCGCTCCTCCAGCAGGGTGAACTCCACCTGGCTTTTAGTCAACGCTAAGACGTGGCACAAAGGGATGAGGTCCGCAGTGCGCTTTGTGGCCATAATACCGGCCACCTGGGCCACGCCCAGCACGTCCCCTTTCTTGGCGCGCCCCTCTTTCACCATGGCAAAGCACGGAGGGCTCATGGTGATGAAGCCCTCCGCCACGGCTGTGCGGTGGGTGACATCCTTTTCGCTCACGTCCACCATACGGGCATTGCCCGCCGGGTCCACATGGGTAAACTGCTCTCCCATATCCTCACACTCCCTTGCCAAAGCCGCAGTTGGGGAAATGGCATTCGGGACAATTCAGGCACAGGCCTCCGTTGCCCAACCCTGCCAGCCACTCCTCTGTGACAGGCACCCCTGCCAGCAAGCGGGGCAGCACTAAGTCGAAAATGGTGCGCTTGGCGTACATGATACACCCAGGCAGCCCGCAGACAGGCCGGCCCTCCTCCGTGTAGGCCACCAGGAACATGGCCCCTGGCAGCACTGGCGCCCCATAGCTCACCACACGTGCCCCTGTGTTGCGGATGGCCAAGGGCGTGCGGTCATCCGGGTCCACACTCATGCCGCCCGTGCAGAACACCATCTGACAGCCATCATCCAGCATTTTTTGGATGGCGGCGGTGATGGCCTGAGGGTCGTCCCCCAGCACCTGGTGGGCGGCCATCCGGCAACCGTACTCTTGCAGCTTTTCTTCCAGCACAGGGGTGAATTTATCCGTGATGCGGCCATAGAACACCTCGTTGCCCGTGGTGACCACACCGTAAGTTTTAGGCTGCAGGGGCAGCAGCTGCAGCAGGGGCTCCTGCCCCGCCGCCTGGCGGGCCCTCTCCATCTTCTCCTTGTCGATCACCAAAGGGATGACACGGGTGCCGCAGAGCTTATCCCCCTTTTTCACCACAAAGCCGCTGGAGCGGGTGGCAATGACAATCTCCCCCAAGCCGTTCACCGCCCGCAGCCGGTCCACGTCCACCAGGAAAAGGCCGTCGCAGTCCGCAATGAGCTCGATTTTTCCCTCTTTGGGCTGGGTGGCATGCATATGTTCCCCTTGGCAGATCTGCCGCAAAATCTCTGCCGCGTCGTTCTCATGGAGCTTTGTCTCGTCATTTTCCCACACATACAGGTGGTCCTTCCCCACGCTGAGCAGTACAGGGATATCTTCCGGCTGCACGATGTGCCCTTTGCGGAACACCGCGTCTTTCACCACACCGGGGATGATCTGGGTGATATCATGGCAGAGCACCTGCCCTACCGCGTCTTCTGTGCGAATCAACTTCACAATTCTTTACTCCTTGCAAATGGCTTTTTGCGGGGCTGAAGGGATGCCCCTTTCCCCCGCGGCATTTTACCTTCTATGGCGCGTTCAACGCACCTCTCCTGTCCGCAGCTGGGCCCGTTTCTCAATGAGCTGGGCCAAGATGCTGACGGCAATCTCCTCCGGCGTTTCAGCCCCAATGGCCAGGCCGATGGGGGTGACGATGCGCGCCAGGTCCCCCGGGCCGAACCCCTCCTGTTGGAGCTTCTCCCGGCTGGCAGCGGCTTTCTTCGCACTGCCGATCACGCCAATATAAGCTGCCGGCGTGCGCAGCACCTGGCTTACCACTGCGTGGTCGTGCCGGTGGCCATGGGTCATCACGCAGACAAAGTCCTCAGCTGTGATGCGCCCGCTGATTTCCTCCAAATGCTCCATTTCCACCTTGGCCACTTCCACCGCCTGGGGAAAGACCTGGGCCGAAGCGTACTCCTCCCGGTCATCAAACACATGACAGCGGAAACCGGTTTTCACCAAGCCCGGCACCAGGGCCTGGGCGATGTGGCCCCCGCCGAAGATATAGACCTCTCGCGGGCTTTCCAGGCGTTCCACATAGCGGAAGCCGCCCTGCGGCAGCTCTGTCAGGCGTCCGGATGCCTTTTTGTCCGGCACGGCGGAGGCGCCGCAGACGCGGGCCCGGCCTTGGCCGTTGGCATCCTGCTCCAATACCAGGTAGGAGGCGCCCGTTCCCTCCTCCACCGGCAACCGGGCTCTGGGGAGATACTGGAACCACACGGTCACATCGCCGCCGCAGATCATCCCCAGCTCTCCCGGGCCCTCCGGATTCAGCGCAAGGTGCTCCAGGCTGGAACGCCTTTGAGAAATAAGCTCTCGTGCCAGCTGCTCGCAGTGGTACTCCATCTGGCCGCCTCCAATGGTGCCGTACACCCGGCCCTCTGCTGTCACCAGCATTTTGGCCCCAAAGGCCCCCGGCGTGGAACCCTTGCGCTCCACCGCCAGCACGAGAACAGCGTCCATCCTCTGGCGGGCCAGGGTCTCCAGCTGGCGGAGCCATTCCATTGTCTCTTCCACACGCATCGTATCACATCCCCTTCGATCTATCCTTGCTGTCTACACGTTCTCGGACCATGGCCTCCAACAGGCGGGCCTGCCGCAGCCGCCGTTCATGCTGCTGCAGGGCTTCGGCGGAGCGGCACTTTTCCCGGCTTGCGGCAAAACGGGCTTCCAGACCCACTTCCCGCTGCCCTTGAACCAGCTTGTCCGCCAGGTAGAGGAGCCCTTCCTCATTGAGCTGAGGCGCGTCATCCGGGCCTTCATGGGCGGCCACCACGGCGGCGGCCCGGAAGTACCCCTTTTGCCGCAGGAGCCGCGCCGCCGCCTGGGCGTGCTGCTTTTCCTGGCGGCGCAGGTCGTGCAGGAGGGCCGCGGCGCAAAGCAGCTCCTCATCCAATGTCCAGCCGGCAGCCGCCAGGCTTCTGCACAATTGGACCGCTTTTTCTGCCACAGCACGGCAATGAAGCTGGGCCTGCTGCCCGGCGCCGTATTCTTTCCACAGGGCTTGGACTTGCCCTTCATCGGGACACCGGTAAGGCGAGACGCCTGCCGCCAGCAGCTTCCAGCCCGCCGTGCCAAATTCCAGCACATCCACCGAGCCGTAAGGCTGGGACCATGTGCGGTTCTGGCTGTAGGGCGTCCCTGTGGCCTTGCACAGGAAAGCGCGCATTGCGCCGCTGTGGGACACCACCACCCGCTCCTCCTGGCTGTCCAGGCCCGCTGCAATGGCATTCAACGCCCGTTCCATGCGGGCGGCGGCAGCGGGGTAGCTCTCCCCGCCGGGGGGCTGGAGGGCGTGGTCGCTTCCCCGGGCTGCGTAGAGCCGGGGATACTCCTCCCGAATGGAGGCAAAACTCTTGCCCTCCCAGCAGCCCATATCCAGCTCCCGCAGGTCATCTTGAATTTGAAGGGACCAATCCGGCCCTGCCAACAGGCGGGCGGTTTCCACGCTGCGCCTTAGAGGGCTGGCGTACACCGGCGCCGGAGGCATCCCCTGGAAGCACCGGTGCAGCCCGGCCGCGCAACGGGCCCCCTCTTCCGTCAGGGATAGATCTGTCCCGGAGCCCACGCAAAAGGAGCCCACGGGCTCCGCCTGGGCGTGGCGGACCAAGTAAACATACGGCATGTTTCCACCCCTGTTTCAAAATGTGGTTCCAAAGTATTTTTCCAGCAGCGCATCCGCTGTTTCCTTTAGCTCCCGCTGCATGCCCCTGTAAGCAGCCAGCAGCCACTTGCCCTTCTCTGTCAAGTAGGTGTAGCCGCCATCGCATCCTCCGTTGACGCGGACTACGATCTTATCCCCCAGCTGCTTCTCGATCTGGTTGAGCATTTTCCAGGCTTTCGAGTAGGACATGTGCATGGCCTCGCTGGCGGCGGTGATGGTGCCAGTTAAGGCGATCATCTCCAGCAGCTGGGCAGAGCCCGGGCCAAAGAAGAGTTCATCGGTGCCAATGACAAGCTGGTTTTTCATCCGCACCCGGCGTCCCCCCTGCTTGTGCAGCAACAACGCGTAATCCTGGGGGGTGTCAATGTCCAGAACCGTGCCTTCGTCCTCTACTTCTACATTCTGAATGGGCAGCCCCAGCTCTTCCACCGCACCCCGCAGCCCTTCCCGTCCGGAGCACTGCTTCAGCGCCGGGACAATCCGGTGGTCCAGCATCAGCGGGTGCCCTGGCCGGCCATGGTACAGCGGCCGGACACAGGGCCCTTTCTGGGCCATTAAAGCCTGGAGTGTCTCCTTTCTCACCAAGGGGACGTCCGCGGGCGTCAATAAAATTTTCTCACAGGCAGCATCCAGGGCCTCCAGCCCCAGCTTGACGGAATCGAACATTTTCGTCTGGGCAAAGCGTTCGTTATGCACAAACATAACGCTTGCATTTTTAAGGTGCTCTTCGAGCACCTCTTTGCGATATCCTGTTACAACAACAATTTGCTGAACGCCCGCCTCGCGCAGAACCCGCACCACGTTTTGGATGACACTTTCCTCTCCCATGGGCAGCAGGGGCTTGAAATCCCCCATCCGTGAGGCAATGCCCGCCGCCAAAATCACGGCGCCATACCGCATTCTATTCCTCCATTTCTGGCGAAGAGGCAGCCTGCCCCCCTGGGGCAGGCTTGGCTCTTCCCGCCACAAATTCACGCCCTGTCAACCGCTTCCTCAGCTGCGCAGGGCAGCTTCTAGGCTTTGCTGGATCAGGGCTTCCATTTGCAAGGGTTTCCCCTCATTGCCCTGCATGCAGCAGAGCGAGGGCCTTATGTGTTCCATAATCTCATGGGCCGCCGCAGCGGGCTGCAGCGACGCCTTTTCCTGCTGCGCCAGACAACGCTCTGCCGCCGTCACGCGGATGGGCACCGGCGCTACGCCCGCAAAGACCATGCGAAGGACTTGCAGCCTGCCGCCTTCAAATAAAAATGCATAACACAGGGAGATCTCCCCCTGGCGCAGGCAGCCGCTGCAAAAATCCCCGCTCATGGGCACTTCCAAGCAGGCAAGGGCTTCCTCTGGTTTAAGCTGCCGCCAGGGCTCTGCCTGGGAGAAGTAATCCTGGGCACGAAGCCTTCGCTGGCTGGTTTGAATCACTGTCTCCAGCATCAGCAGCGCGGCACTGGCACTGCCTGCGGCCGCGCCAAAGCAGCTGCAGTTCCAACAGCGCGACGCCTCACGCAAAGCAGCTTGCTGGCTGCATGTTTCCTGCCCCTCCCCTAAGGCGGGGGGCAGGACCGCTCCCTCCCTGTCAAACGTGCAGAAGTTGCCGCCCGGTTCCAAGAAGGACTTGAGGCCATAGCTCAAATTAAGCTTTCGAGCCTCCTCCACGCCAAAGGGAATCTCTGCCAGCATACTGTCCCAATCTCTCTGGGGAGACCTCTCCAGGCAGAGCGCCTGATGGAAAGAGTAAGCCTGCTGCAAGTCCTCCAGGGAGTTTTCCTCAAACAGCACCCCCATATATGACAAGTCATCCAAATACTCTCCCAGAGGGCCAGCCAGAGAAGCCGCCCGCTCCCCGTAGGGGGCCAGGACCTCCCCCGCCGGAACCGACTGGCAAACCACTACATGGTTCCCCATGCGCCGCAGATAATAGGCGGCCGTTAGATTTGCAAGGGTTGGCCGCTGCAAGGCGATCCACTTTTTGCTGTCCCCCGAAGGCTGGATGAAGAAGATCTCCGGGTGGCTGCTGATTGTCTTTCCCAGCCAATCCATCACCCGGTGGACTGCCACCGGCGCACCCTCCCGGTTTCGGACACATGCCCCGGTACACTTGCCGCAGGCAAGGCAGACAGTGGCAGCCATGGGCAGGAATTTCATCAGGGTGCGCTGGGCTTCCAGTACCGAGCCCTCCCGTAAAAGCTGGAGGATGCCCGGCAGATCCACGCCTGCCGGACAGGCTTGGCAGCACAAGGGCTCTCCCAAGCGTTTACCTCCCAGCACAGAGCCCGTGCTGCAGGGATGCCCCATGACATGGCAGACACAGCCACCGTCCTTTATACAGGGTTCATCCTGGCCGCAGCTGGGGCAGGAAACCCCTTGGCGCAAAAGGCTTTCCACCGTCTGGCCGGGGGACAGCAGCCCCATCCGGCAATCCTGCTCCAGGGCTTCCGCCAAGGCTTTGGCCTCCTGGCGCAGCAGGGGTGATTCCATCAGCTGGGAAACGGAGACCTCCCCACCCAGCTCAATTGCCCCATCCAGGGGAGTGATACTTTTCTTCTTACACATACTTTTTCACCAAACGCCACCAGCGGAATTCCCCTTACGGCACCAGCTGATGGAAAGCCGCGCGGGGCAGCCGGCTGTTTGCCGGCCGCCCCGAACAGCATATTTCTCTTTAGAATCCCAGGGACTGGAAAATCTGGGCCTTTACTTCTTGCAGCTTATAGCTGTTTTCCGTCATGGGGCAGGCGTCCTTCATGGCCGCCTTGAAAGCCTCTTCCGCCAGCGCGGGAGTGGGCTTCTTGCCCACGAGCACCTGCTCCGCGGCAGTCAGCCGCAGGGGCACCGGCGCAATGCCGCCAGCCACCAGCCGGGCATCCACAATGACGCCGTCCTCCTCTTTATACGCATAGGCCAACGCAGTGATAGCGAAATCAATGGCCTCGCGCAGGCGCATCTTCAGGTAGCCGGTGCGGTACCCGGGCATCTTGGGGATCTGAACCTCTGTGACCAGCTCTCCGGGCTCTAAAAGCTCCACAGAGTGCATGGCGCTAAAGAACGTAGAGGCGGGGATTGTCTTGCTGGTGGTGCAGATATCCGCATCCAGTGCCAGCATCACATTGGCCATGTCAGAAGCATTGACCGAATAGCAGCCGCAGTTCATGCAGCGGTGGGCTTCCGCAGCAGCCTCTTCCATGGTCAGGCTGGTGGAATCCTCCACATTCAGGCTGCGCTCCGCAACGGGGGTGTCCTTCTCCACAGCGCCCTTGGTGACAAAGATCCCTTCGGGGTCGTACTTCAGGAAGGAATGGCCGGCAGCGGGAGCCTCCATGGGATATCCCATATAACGGCTCATGCTCTTGGCGGCGATGCCGCCATCGCGGATGGCCTTGATAGCCACAGAGGGGCCGGAAGCCGCGTCGCCGCCAGCGTAGATGCCAGGGGCGCGGGTATCCTTGTGTTCGCCCACCTCAATCAGGCCGCGGGCATTCTTCAGCTCTTCCTTGTACTTATCGCCCAGGAAATCAATGTCCACCTTTTGGCCGGTGGCCAGGATGATGCAGTCGGAGGTGAACACCCGGGTCTCGTCGCCGTAAGTGGGGCTGAACCGGCCGTTCTCATCCCGGACGGAGACGCAGTTCATGCTCTCCAAGCCGGTGATGCTGCCGTCCTCAGCGGAAATGACCCGCTTCAAGCCCCAGCCGTTGTAGATCTCCACGCCCTCTTCCTCGGCGCGGGCGATCTCCTCGGCGGAGGCGGGCATTTCATCCCGCTGCTCCAAGCAGACCAGCTTAACCTTCTGGGCGCCCAGACGCACGGCGGTGAGGGCCACGTCCATGGCCACGTTGCCGCCGCCGCAGACCAGCACTTCCTTGCCGATCTGCTTGGTCATAAACTTTTTGACTTCTACCAGGAAGTTCAGGCCGAACTGGGTCAGGCTCTCGCCGTCGATGCCCAGGATGGGCTGCTTCCATGCGCCGGTATCCAGGAAAACCGTGTCGCTGGCAGCCTTGATTTCCTCCAGGGTGATGTCCTTGCCCACTTCCGTGTTGTTCTGAATGACAATGCCCATGCCGGTCAGGGCCGTGATCAGGTCGCGGACATAGTGCTTGGGCAGGCGATATTCCGGAATGCCGTACATCATCACGCCGCCAGCCTCTTCCATCTTTTCGTAGATGGTTACCTCGTGGCCCATCTTGCGCAGGTAATAGGCAGCGGTAAGGCCGGCAGGGCCGCCGCCCACAATGGACACCTTCTTGCCGGTGGAGATTTCGGGGGCTTTGTAGAACTTGCCGGCATTGGCCAAAATGTAGTCGCCCACAGCGCGCTCCACCGAATGGATGCTCACGGGGTCACCGTGCTCACATTGGTTGCACACGGACTGGCAGGTGTGGGGGCAAACCCGAGAGGTAAGCATGGGCATGGGGTTGACCCGCATGATGATCTCCGCGGCGGCGTCCCAATCGTTCTCACGGATCTTCTCCATATAGGCGGGGATATCCGTGCCGGCAGGGCACTCCGCAGAGCAGGCGTTGTGATGGGTTTTCATGCCGCCCATGATGGAGTGGTACTGGTTGCGGCCCTGAATGGCGTAGCACTGGTCGCCGCCCTTGCGGGCGCACAGGAGGCGCCCACCCACGGAATCGGGATAGCGGTAGTACCAGCAGCGCACATCCTGGCACAGGTTGCCGCCCAGGGTAGCGGTATTGCGGATGATGGGGGTGGCCACACTGTGGGCAGCCTGCGCAACCGCTTTCAGCTCCCCTGCAAAGGCGCTGTCAGACTCCACCTCGGAAAGAGTGGTTAGAGCGCCCACCGCCACCTTGTCCCCCTGGTCCAGAACATAGGACGCATTGGGAATGGTCTTCAGGTTGACCATCAGGTCGGGGGACTCCGGGAGGATGTTCTTCTTTAAGGTGCCCAAAAGGTCGGTGCCGCCGGCAATGGGCTGACCGCGTTTGGAGCTCTTCAATTCCTGCGTGGCCTGCTCAAAGCTGGCCGCGTTGAGATGTTCAAAATTTTTCATTCTCCAAGACCTCCTTTGGCCTTCCCCATGGCATTCAGAATCCTATCCGGGGTGGCGGGATACTGGTTGATTTCTGCGCCGCCAATGGCATTTTCCACTGCCATCATCACAGCGGCAGGGCCGGCAGCGCCGGTGATTTCGCCAATGCCGATAGCGCCGAAGGGGTTCGCCGTGGGCCACCGGGACTCGAGAATGGCCGTGTCAAACTTAGGCAGCTCGTTGAAAGGCCGCCACTTGTAATCAATCATATTGTGAGTCATCACGCGGCCGATGGTGGGGTCGAGCACCAGCTCTTCCAGATGGCCGGTGTCCATACCGGCAGATCCCAGGCCACCCTCAAACTGCATCTTCAGCTCCAAGGGGTTGATGATCTGTCCCACGTCCGAAGCGCTCAGGCAGTCGGTGATCTTGGCAAGGCCGGTCTCCAGGTCCACTTCCACCTCGACAAAGTTCATGACGCAGTTGTTGTGATTAAAGTCACCCTTCACCACACCCTGGCCAGTAATGGAATAATACATGGGGCAAATGGCGATCCAAGGCACGCACACAGAGGGGTCGTCCTTGCGGAACACCATCATATCCTTGGTGTCCAGGTCATCCGGCTGGCAGCCCAGCTTCTCAGCGGCCTCTTCCAGCAGCTTCTGGCGGGCGGCCTTTGCAGCGGAGCCCACGGCACCGCCAGCGGTAATGGTCTCGCGGGAACCGGCCGCGCCAAAGTCAGCGGGGTCGGTGCGGGTATCGGAGGAGTTGATGGTCACATTCTCCAGGGGCACGTTCAAAATTTCCGCGGCAATCTTCGCCAAGGCCAGACGCTGGCCGTTGCCGAACTGGGACACCGCGCAGTGCACCATGACCTGGTCGTTCTCCAGGCGGACATAGGCAAAGGTCTCATCACTCTGGGGGTCGCCGCTGCTGTGGAGGCTGAAGCCCACGCCATAGGCCTTGTTGCCCTCAACCCGGGAGGGAACGCCCCAGCCCTTCCAGCGGTCGAACCAATGGAACTTTTCAGCCGCCACGTCAAAGCACTTGTCATAGTTGATGACGGGGTTGCTGTACTTATGGCCGGTACGCCAGTAATACTGGTCGCCAGCCTGGCAGAAGTTCTTTTTATAGAAGGTGACCGGGTCCATGTCAATCTGCTTCAGGGCCCGGTTGAGCAGGTGCAGCACACAGGCCTTCAGCTCTTGGCCGCCGAAGCCGCGGGCGATGCCCACAGGGATCTTGTTGGAGCAGACCACCTTGGAGACCAGGTCCCAGTTGGGGCACTTGTTCAGGGCGATATGGGTCTCGCCCAGGCCCTCAGCCACCTGGCCCTGGGTCAGCTCGGAACCGGCGCCAGTACCTACCAGCCAGTCGCCCTGCAGGGCCTTGATCCGGCCGTCCTTGGTAATGCCGATCTTGCCAATGAACTTGTTGTCCAAACGGCGCTCGTAGAACAGCAGGTGTTCTTCTTTCGTCAAGGCATATTTCACGGTGCAGCCGGTCACCTTAGCCAAGGCCACTGTGAGCATGGTGATGTAGCCCAGAGCGTCCTTGTTGCCGTAGCTGCCACCCACGTTGGGGGTGGTGACGTTGATGTGGGCGCCGATGGTAAAGGCCAGCGGGCGGCACACCATGTTGGGGCCCTGAGAGGAAGCCCACACGTTCACATGGCCTTCATCCTCCCAGCCGGCAGCCACAAAGGGGCTCTCCGGAGCGCCGGGGAACGTCCAAGTATAGGCCACCTTGCCTTCCACCACTACATCGCTCTCCGCAAGGCCCTTGGCCACGTCGCCTTCCTGAATCTTGTAGAAGGGCGGATCGTCTCCCTCAAACCAGCTCCCGGGAGGCAGGCAGTTGTGGTCGTAGTGATAGCCCTTGGATTCGATATTGTCCTCTGCGCGGTAGACTTCGGGGGCGCCGTCCTTGATGGCGTCCTCCACGTCATAGACAGGGGTCAGCTCTTTGTACTCCACCTTGATGAGCTCCAGGGCCTCTTCCGCGATCTGCGGAGTCTCGGCGGCCACAGCGGCCACGGGGTCTCCCACAAAGCGCAGGTGCTGGCTCATCACAGGGCGGTGAGCAGGCACGCCGGTCTTCCAAGCGGGAGCGTTCTTATAGGTCATCACGCCGATGACGCCGGGCAGTTTCTCCGCCTCGGAGGTGTCGATGGACACGATCTCCGCATGGGGATAGGGGCTGTGCAGCACCTTGGCGTATTTGCAGTTTTTAATGGGCAGGTCGTCGCAATAGAGGGCCTTGCCGGTTACAATCGCACGGCCATCCTGACGGCGGCGCACTTTGCCGATATGCCGGAATTCGCTCATGCCTGATCTCCTCCCTTAATGATAGATTGGACGGCTTCAATCACCTGGTAATGGCTGATGCAGCGGCAGAAATTTCCGCTGAGCGCTTCCTTGATCTCCTCTTCGGTGGGAGAGGGGTTCTGATTCAGCAAGGACTTTACCGCGATGATGATGCCAGGAGTGCAGAAGCCGCATTGGAACGCACTGTGCTCCAAAAAGGCCTCTTGAATGGGATCGAGCTCGCCTGTGACAGGGTCGCTCAGGCCTTCGATCGTAGTGATCTCCTTGCCCTCACATTCCACCGTCAGGGTCACGCAGGAAGCGACCGCCTTGCCGTCCATCAGCACAGCGCAGCAGCCGCAGGCCCCCTCCCCACAGGAAAGCTTCGTGCCGGTCAGGCCGAGGCGCTCCCTCAGCGTTTCCAGCAGCGTTTCGGATTCCGGGATCTGTCCCAGTTTCCGTCCAATGGAAAACTCATAGGTCTTCCCATTGATATGTAGCGTCAGCTCCTTGCTCATCCAACATTGCTCCTTTCTCTTGAGTGGCCGGATCGCAGCCAATGGAAAGAGGCCGCGCCAGTTTGCAGGCACCGGCTTTTCTTACGAAAACCGTAGCCCATCCCATTGGATAACTAGTGTTATTTTACCACGAGCCGTCCCCCAGGCTGTACACATGGATAGTATCATTCCAAAGAATTTTTCGTCTCTATATAAGCAAGAAAAATGTCTGAAACCGTCTACTGATGACTTGCCTTTTTAGTAATTATGTGTTATAATAATTAATTACATTATTACGCCTTCTTTCGGCGTTTCTTTTTGGAAAGGTACGCCGAAGGGGGCCGCAATAAAAGGTGTTACAAATTCAAGGAGTGACTGTTGTGAACAGTATTCACTTTTTTGTAGAGGGCTCTCTGCGCAAATACCGCCCTCTGTTTGAAAGCGTCTGTCCCGCTCCCATGATGGTCCCCAAAGGGCAAAACCTCTGCACGCAATGCTACACCCACGGCTGGCTTTACTATATTTTGGATGGACTGGCCAAAGTCTACATCTCTACCAGTGACGGCAACGAGCAGATCATCGACTTTATGAAGCAGGACACTTTGATCGGGATGGACTGTATCGACGATGAAAACAAATCGGTGGTCAGCATCACCAGCGTGGTGGACATGCATGTGCTGCCCTTCACCGCCGATATTTTGAAAAAGCTCATCCTGCAAAACCCCCAGCTGGGCTATGACTTGGTGGTTTACTACGGCGAGGTCCTGCGGGAGGTGGCTTTCATGGTGGGAAGCCTGGGCCACTCTGATCAAATGCTGCGGCTCACCACGTTTCTGCTGCTGCTTTTGGACACTCCCGAGTACCGGGAAACGGGGAAGATTCTGTTGACTCAGCAGGAGGTGGCTTCCTTTATCAATGTCTCACGGGCACAGCTCGCCAAGATGTACGGCCAGCTGCGCAAAGAGGGGATTATTGACACGGGCAACCGCTTCGTCACTGTTTTGGATGAAAAAAAGCTGCAAGCCTATCAAAAGCTGTAAGCGCGCAGTGCCCTTATCAGAAGCTGGGGCAAAAATAACACAGAAGGGGCGCCCTGGAGAGGGCGCCCCTTCTGTGTTATTTTTCTCTCAGTTGTCCTTTGAGTGGCGCTCCCCCACCTGGAAGTCACTGGAGTGCTGGAACATATACAGCACCGTCAAAGGCTGCTGGCCGGTGAGCTTCTGGAAATCATCAGTCCACACATCCATCTTGCCCTCGCGGATCGCCTGCCCGAAAGTCACCATGCCATCGGAGGAATACGGGGCCTCGCTGCCCTTTTCAAAGTGCCCGTCCGTCGTGCGGGGCACCCCCATGGCGTCGAACACCTGGTAGTTCTCCTCATCGGTGATCTCCTGGTAGGTGATATGGTTTCCGGTGCCCTGGTTGCCGTACTCGATAAATTGAGAAATCGTCATCAGTTCCGGCCCGTTGATGTTCAGAGTGGCGTGGTCATACCCGGCGCCCCGGTGCAGGGCGTAAGCCACCGCCTTGGCGCAGTCCTTTCGGGAGATGTAGGCCATCTTGCCGTCGCCCTGGTTGTTCTTCAGCACGCCGTCCAGCTTTACATAGGTGAAGTAGTTGGTAATCATGGCCTCGGCGTACTGGGAGTTCCGCAGGAAGATGTAATCCAGGCCGGAAGCCTTGATATAGTTCTCGGTGTAGATGTGGTCCTTTTTCTCCACGCTGGGGTTGGTTTCGTCCCCGGCGTTGATGCTCATGTGCGATAAAGTAACACACATAAGAATTTGATAGACAGCCACCCCTATTCCGTTATTTTCAGAACACATACACACTTCCGAAATGTTTCCGAAATCTTCGAGAACTATTGCAGATGTTCGATATAAGAGGTATTCTTGATATGAACAACTGAATAGAAGTGTCTTCGGGGCAGGGTGAAATTCCCGATTGGCGGTAAAGTCCGCGAGCGTGAAAACGCATGATTTGGTGCAATTCCAAAACCAACAGTATAGTCTGGATAAAAGAAGATAATATAGGATTTCAAAACAGCCACATCATGTTTTGCGTTCTATAAATTTTTAGCACCCAAAAGGCATTTCCTTTTAGGTGCTATTTTTTACGCAATGGAGGAAATTCATATGAACAGCAAAACTAAAAAAATCACAACAATCGGTATGCTATGTGCAATTACATATGTAATCATGGCCGTTGGAAGAATACCTGTCGTGTTATTTTTGAAATATGACCCGTCGGACGTTATAGTTACTTTAGGTGGATTGATTTGGGGGCCGATGACTTCTTGCATTGTATCGGTTATTGTAGCCACTATTGAAATGATAACAGTTAGTGACACGGGAATTTTAGGTTGCATTATGAATATTGTTCAAACGGTTTCCTTTGCGTGTACTGCTTCTGCGATTTATAAGAAAAAGCGGACTATCTCTGGCGCAGTAATTGGTCTTTTCGTTGGGTGTGTAACCACGGTTTCAGTTATGATGTTGTGGAATTACCTGATTACACCGCTTTATATGGGATACCCAAGAGAAGCGGTTGTAGAATTACTGCTCCCGGCATTTCTTCCCTTCAATTTATTAAAAAGTGTGTTAAACGCTGCGATAACATTTTTGCTATATAAACCTGTAATTACAGCCTTAAGGAAAAGCGGTTATGTTGCTGTGTCGGAGAAAGAAAATAGTAAACAAAAACGAAATGGGTTAATCTTGCTCGCTGTTATGATCATTATTACTTGTGTTCTAATCATTTTATCAATGAATGGAATTATATGAGGATAGCTATGAAAGAAAAGGACAATATGGAACCTATTTATACAATAACGGGAACTGTTGTGCATGGCCGAGGAATCGGAAAGCACGTTGGGACACCTACCGCAAATATAGAAGTGGACGAACACGCGACTTTACCAGAAACAGGTGTATATGTGGCAAAAATCCTATTGGATAGTCAGACATATTATGGTGTTACCCATGTTGGAATGCGACCTACACTTGATAACGATAAAGCCATTTCAATCGAAACTCATATCTTTGATTTTGATAACGATATATACGGGCGTACTATGACTATCTATCTATATAAAAAAATAAGAGAAGTCAGGAAATTTAATGAATTATCCTTGCTGATAGAACAAATTGCAACTGATAGATTATCAGCCAGAAAATTCTGGGGATTAAAGCAAACAAATTGTGCCTTATATGTTGATGTCAAAAGACATTGTGTAATGGTAGGCGAGCAGGAAGTGTATTTATCAGCAAATGAATTTGAGGTCTTTTACATGCTATACTTATCGCCTCAAATTACATTTACAAAGGAACAAATCTATGAAAAGATATGGCATGAACCAACCAATAACCATTTACACGCAGTAGAAAACACAGTTTTTCAAATACGCAAAAGGTTGAAACCGCGTTGTAAAGGACACGAATATATAAAAACAGTAGTTGGCTATGGTTATAAATTTAATTCTGATTAGCAAAGCCAGCCGAGCCAGTCAACGGTCAAGATGAACGGCGCGTACCGCGCCGCCGTTGACAGCCCCGCCCGCCTTTGCAGATAGGCAATCAAGGGGCGACAGCAAGGAGTGCTGCCGCCCCGCACTATTATCAGAGAGGGGGAATTTCCATGACCGAAGATGAAGCCTATAAAGTGCATATCCAGTACACATTTAACGCCTTTTGCAAGGTTGTCATTCGTCACGCCGCCATAGATATAATTTTGAAGCTGCGCCGGAGGTGGGAACGGGAAGTTTCCCTTGACTATCTGATGAATGAGAAGTTTGTTCAGCTTGCCGAGCCGGAGCAGCTTGAAGAATATTTTTTTACCGCTTGCGGCCAGACCGCCGTTCTGTACCATGCGGAACTTGCCGCCGCCCTTGCCCTCTTACCGGAGCAGGCACAGGAAGAAATTTTCCGCTACTATTTCCTGCGCCAGCCGCAGCGAGTGATCAGCGTACATATCGGCCGGACACGCAGCACTGCGGGGCGACATATCCAGCTTGCCTTGCAGCGGTTACGGCGGCTCATGGAGGGAAAAGACTATGAGTAAACTTCTCCCCTATCGTCATTAACAGCCTGCGGATTGAGGAAGTGCCGTTCCTGCCCTACATGGACAGGCCAGCCGACACGAAAGCCGGTTGCAAGCACCGCTGTACCGACGCTGCCTTGCGCTAAGGTGCTTTGCGAAACCTCCACTCTGCCGTCTCGCTTTGCAGTTCAACCATATGGCGGTAAAGGCCGCCCTGTTCCATCAGCTCCTGCGGGGTCCCTTTCTGCGCCACGCGGCCTTCCTCCAGGACCACGATTTGGTCAGCCCCAGCCACCGTGCGCATCCGGTGGGCGATAACCAGAACGGTTTTACCCCGGAGCAGCTGGGACAAAGCGGCTTGGACGGCGCTTTCGTTCTCCACATCCAGGCTGGCGGTGGATTTTCCCCCTCCAGAGGGGCCGATAAGAGCCGTAACCTGACCCTGGGTCCGGCTGTCTTGACATCCGCCCCGTTTTTCTCCTACAATGAAGTAAAGGAGGGACAATGCATGTACAATCCCCAGCTAGACACATTTATCTCTGTGGTGGAAGCGGGCAGCTTCAACAAAGCGGCAGAGCGGCTGTTTATCTCGCCTCCCGCGGTGATCAAGCAAGTCAACCTGCTGGAAGAAAATCTGGAGCTGCAGCTCTTCATCCGCACCCACCGGGGACTACAGCTGACGCAAGCAGGAAAGTCCCTCTATCAGGACGCAAAATATATCATCCAATACTGCAAAGACTCCGTCACCCGGGCCAAAAACGCTATGGAAGAGACGGACCATATCATCCGCATCGGCACGTCCATCATGACCCCCGCGCAGTTTTTGGTGGACCTGTGGCCCAAGATCCGGGAGACCTGCCCCAACGTGAAGTTCCAGCTGGTGCCCTATGAGAACACACCGGAGAACGCCAGGGAAATTTTGGGAAATATGGGGCAGACCATCGACGTGGTGGCGGGCGTGTTTGACGAAACCATGCTGAACCTGCGCCGCTGCGCCGGCCTGGAGCTGACCAAAGAGCCAATCTGCGTCGCGGTATCCATCCACCATCCCTTGGCCCAGAAGGAACAGCTGACCGTGCAGGACCTCTATGGGGAAAAGCTCTTGCTGATGCACCGGGATTGGAGCCACTATGTGGATCAGCTTCGGGACGACTTGTGGAAGAACCACCCCCAAATCCAAATTGTGGATTTTGATTTCTATGATGTGGGGGTGTTCAACCGGTGTGAAAACAACAATTATCTGCTGATGGCCGTGGAGAATTGGCGGTATGTCCACCCGCTGCTAAAAATTCTGCCCGTGGACTGGGGCTACACCATCCCCTTTGGACTGCTCCACGCGCCAAAGCCCACCCCGGAGATTCAACGGTTTTTAAAAGCTGTCCAACAGGCCGTGAACCCTGGCTGATAACCTTCGGCTTTATACCTGGTAACGAAGAGAGACTTCTGCGGAAGTCTCTCTTGTTTTATAATGAGGGCAAGAAAGAGAAAGGCAGTGGAATCCATGAAAATTGCGGCGGCATTGGCGGCCCTGGGGCTGGTGCTGCTCACCGGGTGCGCCACGGCGGAGAGCTCTCTCAGCCAAGTGGAGCCCATCACACAGGTAGAAAGCGAGGCGCCGTCCTCGGAAGGAGGGGAAGCTTCCATGGTGAGAGAGAGCGGCCCCTTCACCGCGGACACCCCCATAGAGGACGTGAAAAACGACCCGGTGTTTGGGGACTACGGCAGGCTGCTGTTCCCGGTGGAGGACTGGTACTACAGCGGTTCCACCCTGGGGGAATTGCAGCTGACCTGGTACGGCAACATCGACCCGGAGGAGACAGTGGAAATCGTCAACACCCTGTGGCAGCGGGTGAGCGGCGGGGAGACGGTGTTTTACGACATCTACACCGACGAGGAAAAAGCCGCCGACCCGGAGAAGGAGGACACGGGGCTGTTCTTCTTCAAGGGGGAGCCGGGGGAGAAATTCGCCGTGTGCAACGCCGGCGGGGGCTTTGCCTATGTGGGGGCCATGCAGGACAGCTTCCCTCACGCTTTGGAACTCTCCAAGCGGGGCTACAACGCCTTCGCTTTGATTTACCGCCCCGGCGCCCAGACCACCTGCGAGGATTTGGCCCGGGCCATCAGCTTTATCTTTGAAAACGCCCAGGAGCTGGAGGTGGACACGGACTGCTACTCCCTGTGGGGCGGCTCCGCCGGGGCGCGGATGGCAGCTTGGCTGGGGTCTTACGGCCCAGCGGCCTTTGGCGGGGACAACCTGCCCCAGCCAGGGGCGGTGATCATGCAGTACACCGGCCACAGCGACTACACCGAAAGCGACCCGCCCACCTTCGCCTGCGTGGGGGAAAACGACGGCATCGCCAATTGGCGCACTATGGAGCGGCGGCTTCAAGCTATGAGCGCCCTGGGCATTCCCACGGAGTTCCACCATTACCCCGGCCTGCGCCACGGCTTCGGCCTGGGCACCGGCACGGTGGCGGAGGGCTGGCTGGACCAGGCCGTGGCCTTCTGGGAAGAGCAAATGTAAAAGTTTGTGGGGCGCAGGGCAACATCTCTCCGTAGGCCGCAAGGCGGCCATCAAAAAACCAGCGGCCATGGCCCATGCCGCGAAACGGGCAGCCAGGTCTGCGGCCCCCTTCCAGAAGGGCGTTTGCAGTGAGCTGTTTGAGAAAGGAAGCGTTTTCGTGAACAACTTTATCTTTGAAAATTCCACCAAGGCCATCTTCGGCCAGGGGTGTGTCAAGGAATATCTGGCCTGCAAGGTAAAGCCTTTTGCAACCATACTATTGGCCTATTGGGGCGGGTCCATCCAACAAAATGGCATTTATCAGGAGGTCACCTCCATCCTGGTAAACGCCGGGAAAACCGTGGTGGAGTTTGGGGGAATTTCGCCCAACCCCACCTATCAAAAAGTGCTGGAGGGCGCCCGGCTTGCCCGGGAGCACAATGTGGACATGATTCTGGCCGTGGGCGGCGGCAGCGTGATGGACTGCGCCAAGGCGGTATCTTTAGCGGCCCGGTATGACGGGGACGTTTGGGCGGACTACTGGGAGCGGCCTGGGATTATCCGGTGCCAGCCCCTGCCTTTGGGGGTGATCGTCACCGCGGCAGGCACCGGCAGCGAGTGCAACGGCGGGGCGGTCATCACCCACGAGGAAAAGAAAATCAAGACCGGGCGGGACTATCCGCAGCTCAACCCCCGCTTTGCCCTGATGGACCCCACCTACACCTATTCGGTGCCGGTGAAACAGATGGTCTCCGGCGGGTTCGACATCCTCTCCCACCTGATGGAGACCTACTTCAGCGAGCCAGACCAGGACAACGTCTCCGACGACGTGATGGAGGCTCTGATGAAAAGCGTCATCCGCAACCTGCGGGCAGCCATCCAGAACCCCAAGGATTACACCGCGCGCTCCAACCTGCTGTGGGACTCCACCCTGGGAGAAAACCGGCTGGTGAAAATGGGCAAGCGCTGCGACTTTCAGTGCCACAGCATGGAGCACCAGCTGGGGGCCTACACAAACTGCAACCACGGCTTTGGCCTGGCGGCGCTCCACCCCGCCTACTACCGGCATATCTATAAAGAAGGGCTGCCCAAGTTCGTAAAGTTTGCCGAGAACGTGTGGGCCATTCCCCGAAAGGGCAAAACCGACCAGGAGCTGGCCCTGGCGGGCATCGAGGCACTTGCCGACTTCATCCAAGAGGTGGGTCTGCCCGCCACCTTGAAAGAGTTGGGGGTGGAAAGGTGCCAGCTGAAGGAGATTGCCAATTCCTGCCCTATCTCCCAGGGCAGCTACAAACACCTGACGCACCAGGAAATCTATCAGATTTTCCAGGAGTGTTATGAATAAAAAAGACTGTGACTGAAAGGAATGAATCATGTATGAAACGCACGCTTTCTTTACTTATGTCCCTGGTGATGGCTCTCTCCCTCACCGCATGTGACGGAAACGGGAACAGTTCCTCTTCCCAGGCAAGCTCCGCCACACCGGAATCCTCCGCTGTGGAAAGCTCTGCCAGCGAGGCTTCCAGCTCCTCTGAGATCGAGGCTTCCAGCCAGGCCCCCTCCAGCAGCGAGGTGAGCAGCGAGGCCCAGGCCGAGGATACCGGCTCTGGCAGCAGTGTGCTGGTGGTGTACTACTCCGCCACAGGCAACACCGCTCAGGTGGCCCAATACATCGCGAACAGCACCGGCGGAGACCTGTTTGAGCTGGAACCTGTGGACCCTTACACCAGCGATGATTTGAACTGGACCGATGACAACAGCCGGGTCAATCAGGAACATGAGAACGAGTCCCTGCGAGACGTGGAGCTGGTGGCGGACACCGTGGACAACTGGGATCAGTACGACACGGTGTTCATTGGGTATCCCATTTGGTGGGGCATCGCCGCCTGGCCTGTGGACGGCTTTGTAGAGGCCAACGACTTCTCCGGCAAGACCGTGATCCCCTTCTGCACCAGCTCCAGCTCCGGCCTGGGCGAAAGCGGCCAGCTGCTGGCAGACATGGTCGGCACCGGCGACTGGCAGGAAGGCCTGCGGTTCCGCTCCAGCGCCAGCCAGGAGGACGTGCAGAGCTGGATTGAGGAACTGGGGCTGTAATAACCCAAGGGTTTCTACCGCATAACCAATGGAAACTTCCGCTCTCTCCCCGGAGGGAGTATAGTATAATTACAGAAAAAAGAGGCACCGCAACCATGGAAAGGATGGCAATTGGTATGGAATTTGCTACATTGAACAACGGATTGAAAATGCCCATGGCGGGCATTGGGACCTTTTTGCTGAGCCCGGACGAGGCGGAGGCCTCGGTGCTGGCGGCGTTGGAGGACGGCTACCGCCTGATCGACACCGCCAACGCCTACGTCAATGAAAAGGCCGTGGGCCGGGCCATGAAGAAATCCGGACTGCCCCGGGAGGAGATCTTCCTGGAGACCAAGCTGTGGCCCTCCTTCTACGAAAATGACGACGCCGTGGACAAGACCCTGGAGCGCCTGGGCACCGGCACCATTGACCTGCTTCTGATCCACCAGCCCGCGGGCAACTATGTGGCGGGCTACCGGCAGATGGAGAAGGCTTACAAAGAGGGCAAGGTAAAGGCCATTGGCCTTTCCAACTTCAATCAGGCGCAGATTGAGGAAATTCTGGGCCTGTGCCAGGTGAAGCCCGCCGTGCTGCAAACCGAGGTGCACCCCTACTTCCAGGAGCAGGAACTGAAGAAATTCCTCAGCAAAGAGGGCATGGTCATCCAGGCCTGGTACCCCCTGGGCCACGGGGACAAGGCGCTGCTGGAGGAGCCTCTGTTCACCCAGCTTGGAAAGAAGTACGGCAAGACCAACGCCCAGATCATCCTGCGGTGGCACATCCAGGACGGAAATATTGTGATTCCCGGCTCCAAAAATCCTGCCCACATCAAGGATAACTTCGACCTGTTCGACTTCTCTTTGACGGAGGAGGAAATGGCGAAAATCGCCGCCCTGGACAAAAACACCCGCTACTACACCAGCACTCCCGAGATGCTGGAGATGTACGCCAAGACCGTGCCGGACGTGGACGGCCAGAAATAAAAAAGAGAGGAAAAGGGGGCAGGCGCTCCTCTTTCCATCATCATAAAGGAGTGTATCGCGATGCGCAAAAACTTTGGTGTGAAATCTTGGTTCTATCCCCAGCCGGTGCTGATTATCGCCACCTATGACGAGAACGGCAATCCCGACGCCATGAACGCCGCCTGGGGCGGCCTGTACGACGGCAACAAGGTGGAGCTGTGCCTGAGCGCCGGCCACAAGACCACCAAGAACATCCGGGCTACCGGGGCCTTTACGGTCAGCTTCGCCGACGCCGCCAACCTGGTGGCCAGCGACTATGTGGGCCTGGCCTCTGCCAACACCGAACCCAAGAAGATGGAGAAGTCCGGCTTCCACCTGACCAAGAGCCAGTTTGTCAACGCTCCGCTGATTGACGAGCTGCCTGTGGCCATGGAGTGCAAGCTCATTAAGATCAACGAGGACGGCAACGTCATCGGGGAGATTGTCAATGTGTCCGCCGACGAGAGCGTGCTGGGCGAGGATGGGAACATCGACTTTTCCAAGTTCCGCCCCATCTCCTTCGAGCCGGTCCACAACGGCTACCATGTGCTGGGCGAGCGTGTGGGCACTGCCTTCCAGGACGGGGCGGCGCTGAAATAAGCGGGATGTTTGTGGTCTGCCACATGCTGGCGTCCCTGGACGGGAAGATTGACGGCGCCATTTTTGGCGCCAAGGAGGCAGCTCCCGCGCTAAAGGCCTATGGGGAGCTGCGAAAGTACTACGGCTGCCAGGCCACGCTGTACGGCACCACCACCATGCTGGGGGGCTATGCTGACGGAAAAGTAGGAAGCCTTTCCCCTATCTCCACTCCCCTACCCCGGGAGGACTGGGTCAATGTAAAGGGCCGGGATATGGACAATTTTGTTGTGTCTGTGGACCCAAAAGGGGAGCTGGCCTTCTCCTCCCACATTTCAGAAAAGAAGGGACGGGAGCCAGCCCACATCATTGAAGCTCTGACAGAGCAGGCCGCTCCAAAATACTTGGCTTACCTGCGTGAAAAGGGTGTTTCCTATGTATTCGCCGGGAAAGAGGCCCTGGACTGCGGACTGCTGCTCCAAAAGCTCCACAACCGGTTTGGCATTGAAAGGCTGATGGTGGCAGGGGGCGGCGTGATGAACTGGTCGTTCCTGTCGGAAGGGCTGCTGGATGAAATCAGCCTGGTGGTTGCCCCCGTAGCGGACGGCGGCAACACGGCGGTGTCCATCTTTGAGCAGGCGCCTTTCCTGCCGGGGCACAGTCCGGTGGGGCTTGCTCTGAAGGAGAGCAGGTGCTGGAAGGGGAAACAGGAATGATTCACTACAGCTTTCGCTGTAAAAAAAGACAAAGAAAGGGGCTGGGAACAGTTGTATTTCCAGCCCCTTTCCGCTATACTGGAGACAGTTCTTAGCATGGGAGGACTGGTATGGATACCCAGGTTACGTTCGGTATCATCGCAGGCTGCGTGGCGCTGGCGGCGGTTTTGGTGCTGCTTTCGCTCCACATCCTGCGGCGGGAGCCGAAAGATTTGCGGGAATGCTGGAAAAACGGCGAGATTTTACTTTTGACTTTTGAGCAGATCATGGCCCTGTACAACGCCGCCCCGGAAAAATGGGACATGCAGGTGGACGGCCCCACCTACTATCCCCATGGGAAGGATCTGGACGGCCTATTGGTTTTCATGCTGCCCAAAGAACGGAAGCGCTACCGGCAGTGGTTCGACTGGCGGCTCTCCCACGGGGAGGACGCCGGCCGGTTCCAGATGACGGCCAAGGCGCTGCTCTCCATGCAGGGGGACTTAGAGGGCCATCTTCAAAAATTGGAGGCGGCCAACCAAAAGGCGCTTCAGGAATCTGCTGAGGCCGTACAGCGCATTTTGGAGAAACAGCAGCAAGAAGGGGGGCGCGGAAACCGGCGAATATGAAAGGCCCGTTCACGTTACAGTTCCGAAACAGGAAGAAAGAGCAGGTGTTATGTAATGGAATTTCTGTTGCCCTACCTCCCCATTATCATCCCGATTCTGGTAATTCTCATTATTTTGCTTATGGGCTATGTAAAGGCCCCGCCGGACCAGGCGTATATCATCTCCGGCCTGCGGAAAAACAGCCGCATCCTCATTGGGCAGGCGGGCATCCGCATCCCCTTTTTGGAGCGGCTGGATAAGCTGTATCTGGGCCAGATGACGGTGGACATCAAGACGGAGCAGTCCGTCCCCACCAACGACTTTATCAACGTATCCGTGGACGCTGTGGCCAAGGTGCGCATCTCCCCAGAGGAGAACGGCATCCGGCTGGCGGCGAAAAACTTTCTGAACAAGAAAGGCAATGACATCGCCATGGATTTGAAGGATTCCCTCCAGGGCAACATGCGGGAGATCATCGGCACGCTGACGCTGGAGAAAATCAACACCGACCGGGATTCCTTCTCCGACCAGGTGATGCAGAAGGCCTCTCGGGACATGGAGAAGCTGGGCATTGAGATCCTCTCCTGCAACATCCAGAACGTCCAGGATGAAAACGGCCTGATTCAGGATCTGGGTGCGGAGAACACCTCCCTCATCAAAAAGAACGCTGCCATTGCCAAGGCCCAGGCGGACCGGGACGTGGCCATCGCCCAGGCAAACGCCGACAAAGCCGCCAACGACGCCAAGGTGGAATCCCAAACCCAGATTGCCCAGAAGCAGAACGAACTGGAAATCAAGCGGGCAGAGCTGAAAATCACCGCCGACACCAAGAAGGCCGAGGCGGAGGCCGCCTATGAGATTCAAAACCAGGCCCAGCAGAAGATCATCGGCACCGCCACGGTGGACGCGGAAATCGCCAAGACCGCCCGGGAGGCCGAGCTGAAAAAGCAAGAGGTAGAGGTGGCCAAGCAGGCCCTGGACGCGGAGATCCGGGCCAAGGCGGATGCCGACCGTTACCGGAAGGAACAGGAGGCTCAGGCCGCCCTCTTCCAGCGGCAAAAGGATGCGGAGGCCAAGCGCTACGAGCAGGAGCAGGAAGCGGAAGCTGTGAAAAAGCAGGCAGAGGCCAGCCGCTTCGCCAAGGAGCAGGAGGCCGCCGGCATCTCCGCTGTGGGTAAGGCAGAGGCCGCGGCCATCCAGGCCAAGGCGCTGGCAGAGGCCGAAGGCATTGACAAGAAGGCCGAGGCCATGAAGAAATACGGCCAGGCCGCCGTCATTGAGATGGTGATGAACGCCCTGCCGGAGATTGCCAAGAATGTGGCCCAGCCCCTCTCCAAGGTGGACAAGATTACCATGTATGGCGAGGGCAACAGCGCCAAGCTGCTGCAGGATATCATCAACGGCACCACCCAGGTTTCTGAGGGCATTGCCCAGGGCATGGGCATCGACATCAAGGCGCTGCTCTCCGGAATGCTTGGAGGGAAAGTTGCCGCGGAACATCAGGAGGCCCCCGCTCCGGCTGCCCCTCCTGTGGAAGCGGCTCCCGCGGAACCTTCCACGGATGTCCAAACGCCCGAAAAAACAGAATAAGAAACGGAAAGGGCACAGGCGGGAAACCTGTGTCCTTTTTCACGGCTCTTTGTAGCCCCCTTTCTTAAGAGCCATCTCAGTCAGGCGCGCCTCTCTCCCACAGCCTCTCGCGCCGCCTCCACTATCCCTTTGGGAACCTGGAACCGCGGAGCTCTTTTATAACCAAAACACAAAAACTTTCGCTTCCCTATCGCCTTTTGGCACGATATTTGCTATAATATAGGCAATGAAATGCCAGGGAGGGGTCCCGCAACCAAAGCGCACGCTAAAAAACGGCAAGCAGGCTCTTCACGGATTGCGCCACTGCGAAACCCGTGGGGACGGCATCGCTCCCACAGGCAGAGATTCAGGAAAGGACGACATGCTATGACACGGAAAAAAGCAGATTCCGCAAACAAGAAACCAACCCCAAAGAAAGCTACACCCCCTATTGCTGAAAAGGCAGCGTCCGCCACTGTGAAGGAGGAAGCCGCCCCCAAGAAGGCTGCCCCTGTGGAGGAAAAGGCGGCTCCCGCCACTGCGAAGAAGGAGGCCGCCCCCAAGAAGGCCGCCCCTGTGGAGGAAAAGGCGGCTCCCGCCGCTGCGAAGAAGGAAGCCGCCCCCAAGAAGGCCGCCCCTGTGGAGAAAAAGGCGGCTCCCGCCACTGCGAAGAAGGAAGCCGCCCCCAAGAAGGCCGCCCCTGTGGAGGAAAAGGCGGCTCCCGCCGCTGCGAAGAAGGAGGCTGCCCCCAAGAAGGCCGCTCCTGTGGAAGAAAAGGCGGCTCCCGCCGCGGAAGCGCCTGCCCCTGTGAAGGTGATGACCCACCAGCCCCGGCGCAGCGTAGCCTTCATCGGCTCGGAGTGCTACCCCTTTGTCAAAACAGGCGGCTTGGGCGATGTCATGTACGCATTGCCTCGGGAACTGGTCCGGCTGAACTGCGACGTTCGGGTGATTCTCCCCCGCTACGCCTGCATCCCGAAGGAATATCAGGATAAGATGGTCTACCGGGGTGAGTTCTACATGGATCTGGGCAGGACCGGCCGGAATTACTATGTGGGGATTATGGAATACATCCACGATGGGGTGGTGTACGACTTTATCGACAACCAGGAGTTCTTCTCTACCGGGAACCCCTATATCAATCTGGTAGACGACATTCCAAAATACTGCTTCTTCAGCAAGGCTGCCCTGGCCGCGCTGAACTACATGAACTGGATTCCTGACATTGTCCACTGCCACGACTGGCAGGCGGCCCTGGTGCCTGTTTTCCTGAAGACGCTGTTCCAAAGCTCCCCTGTGGGAAAGGCAAAATCCATTCTCACAATTCACAATTTGCGGTTCCAAGGGATTTACAACATTCCCACCATTCAGTATTGGACCGGCCTGCCGGATTCCGTTTTCGTTATGGGCGCTTTGAAGCAAGGCTATGAGGACGCCAACATGCTGAAGGGCGGCCTGGCCTATGCCGACCGGATCACCACGGTCAGCGGCACCTATGCCCAGGAGATTCAGACGAAGGAATATGGCGAGGGCTTGGAAAACCATCTGTGGTATCACAGCCAGAAGCTGCGGGGCATTGTCAACGGCATCGACTACGGAATGTGGAACCCGGAAACCAACCCGGCCTTGGTTGAAAACTACGGCCTGGGAAATGTGCTGGACCACAAGATGGCCAACAAACTGGCCCTGCAAAAGGAACTGGGCTTAGAAGAGGACGAAGGCAAATTTGTCATTGGACTGATCTCCCGCCTGACCAACCAAAAGGGGCTGGATCTGGTCAGCGCCGTCATTCCCCAGGTAATGGACGGAAACACCCAAGTGGTCATTTTGGGAACCGGCGACAGGGAATTTGAGGATACTTTCCGGTATTATGAGGGAGCCTATAAGGGGCAATTCGCCGCTTGCATCCAGTATGATGAATCACGGGCCCACCGGATTTATGCCGGCGCGGACGCATTGCTGGTGCCCTCCCGCTTTGAACCCTGCGGCCTGACCCAGCTCAATGCCATGCACTACGGCACCCTGCCCATTGTCCGGGAGACAGGCGGTTTGAAGGATACTGTAGAGCCCTATAACGACTTCACCGGGAGCGGCAACGGCTTCACCTTTGACCGGTACGAGTCCGGCCTGCTGCTGGACGCCATCAACCGGGCAAAGACCTTGTATTTCACCAACCGCTACCACTGGGACGAGGTGGTTCAGCGGGACATGGACAAGGACGTCTCCTGGGAGAACTCTGCCAAGCAGTACAAAGAGCTGTATCTGGAGCTGACCCAGTGGTAAAAGAGAGCAAAGTTTTTCTTAGTTAGTTGGAATCAAAGATAAATTTAGACTACCTGTTATTTTTCAAACGCCGCCAAAGCCTGTGTCTCAGGTTTTGGCGGCATTTCTTTTCAGAGAAGTCCTTTGACAGCCGCACCCCTGTTGCCCAAAGCGGCATATCGGGTCATTGATAAAAAGGCTGACTTTCATATCACAACACCCAAAACGGAAAGCGGTACACGCATTATCCCGATCCTCTATCCAGAAGTCATTGAACAGCTTCGCCAGCAAATCGAGGTAATGGATGCGTTATATCCGAACGATAAGTTGGTATTGAACGGTTATCACGGTTTCATCTTCCGAAATCGCTACGGAAGTTTCCTCTCCGCTCATAATATCAATCGGGCCATTGAACGCATCTCCACAGCATACAACATGGAAGAACTGGACCAAGCGGAATTGGAAGATCGTGAGCCGGAACTTCTCCCACACTTTACCGTCCATAACCTGCGACATACTTTCTGCACACGACTCTGCGAAAGCACGAACGATATCAAGTTTATCCAACAGGTAATAGGCCACGCTGATTTTTCCACAACTATGGATATTTATACGCATATTACGCAAGAAAACATGAGGGAAAAAGCAGATGCAATCAAGGGTAATTTGGTGCTAATGTGAAAATTGCAAAAAAGGGCAAATCCGCATAAAAAACACGGATTTGCCCTTCATTTTGGCCCGTCTGATGCCGTCTGATTTCAAGCAAAAGTTGTAGTTGTAAGCCTCTTTTGCTACATCTTGTGCCGTACCGTTTCGTCAGACACTATATATTGTGTAATTTTAGTCCAAAGGCTTCATAGTGGGAATTAGAATTTGAAAGTATCTCATAGCTCATTGAATACCTTCAGAATACCTTATCCCTATGCCAAACCAGGGATTCATATTCCTTCTTCGCATGTGGTTTTTTCGACTGTTTTGTTGTCAGCTTAGGGTCGTTACGGAAGCTTTTGTTGTCAGAAGAAATTGCCAACTGCGTCCCTAAAAGAGATCCAGAGAAGCGATTTTCTCAATGGATTCCAGCTTCTTTTGATCTGTGGCCTCAGCATATATATTCATAGTCGTCTCAATGCTTTTGTGGCCCATAATCGACTGAATAACCTTTAGGTTTGTTTCGTTTTCACACAGCCGCGTGCAAAATGTATGACGCAGATGGTGGCAGGAGAAGTCAGGTAGAAGAAGCGGTTTCCTTTTTCCCTTTTTCGCGTCAAAGAGTTCCTCTTCGTTGTAGTGGAAAATGATTCTCTTTAACGTTCGATTGATGGATTGAGGATTAAAAACAAGGCCAAATCGGTTCATGAAAATGAAACCACTTACTCCATCGATGACAGAGTCACATGGTCCTTCTTCTTTTTGTTCCTCATACGCCATCTGGAATGCGTCGTAGACTACATCCAACATAGGAACCGTGCGAATTCCCGCTTCCGTTTTCGGCTTGGAAATATGATAGGTGGACTTTCTTGACTCGCCAATAGGATAGTATACCAGGGAGCGCCTGATATGGATTATCCGTTTGTCATAATCAAGATCTTCCCATGTTAAGCCTAACGCCTCTCCTATTCTGCATCCTGTACCCAACAGAACCGTGAACAGCGGCCACCAACGATAATAGATAGGGTGGTTGGCAACATAGTCCATAAACGCTCTCTGTTGCTCTAGCGTTAACGCATGTCTAACTCCATTTGTCTGACCAGTTCTCTTTTTCAGCTCTTTCATGACGCCGGTTGCTGGATTCTTACGGATGATATCATCCTTCACTGCCAATTCAAATGTAGGATGGAGCAGATTGTGGATAGCATCAACCGTTGAGATGGACAACTCTTCTTCTCTGAGAAGATACAGGTAAAATTGAAGGACATCCGAATACTTGATTTTCGCAATCAATTTTCGCCCAAACGTCTTACGGACAAACCGATTGTACATGTAGTCATAGTTGCTTCGGGTTGTTTCCCGTAAGTCATATTTGGTAGCAATGTAACGATCAAAACAGATATTGACCGTTGCTTGGCTAGCCTCATATACGTCCAGCCCATCTAATTGGTCACGAATCAGTTTCTTTTCTTTTTCGCGCAACGTCAAGAGATCACGAGCGTAAATATACTTTCGCCTACCTTGTGGGTCGGTAAAGGTATATACGTATCTCTTGTCGGATGCCCTTTGTGATTCTCCCTTCCTTAAAGCACGACCACGTTCATCTTTTCTTGATTTCACTTATCATTCCTCCGAAAGCTGGAGAAAGGCTTTGGATAAAGAAAAAATGTTCTCAATGGTAACGTATAGTATACCAGAAGGCAGTTCAGAAAACAATGGACAAAGTGAAAAAATCGAAGTGCTTACCTTTAGAATTCTCTAAAGGACTCGAGAAATTCCTCGAAAATTTCGCAGTTAACCAGAACTACACCGTCAATTTTGTATACCGCCCTCGCTTCTTTTGCCAGTTCCTGAAATTTTGTCAGACCCAAACTGTACTTTTCAGCTCCTTCTTTGTAGCGGACGAATTTCTTTCCTGTCTTCTTAGCTGCTTCAGCGTTTTTTCTTGCGTAACCCATAAGTCTACCTCCAATAATATTTATTATTTCCCGCGCCGCCTGCAGCTAACAGGCCATAGAGTGAATCTCTCTCCCCGCATTCTGATGCCGGGCCGCCCGATGCTGTGAAGCGTCCAAGGCGGAAGTATCATTGTGGCCGGCTGGGTCATCGCGTCCCGTGGGCGCTACCCACGATTTGTTCGCTTCTCCAAGGCGCCGCTCTCCAGCCGGGAATGTGACGGGTTATTATGCGATTTTCAAGGTTCTGGAAGAATGCCTTCATAGTATAAGAACAATCCAAACACACAATTTCTCTCACTTCCTCCATAAAAATTTAAAAAAGCCATTGGCAGAAAAATCTGACAACGGCTTTGTAAGCGTCAACTCCAGCAACGCAGTAGACAAAAGGGAACAGCCCCCCAGGAAAGATGGCTGTTCCCTTTTTTCATGTAAACGCAAGGTTACGGCGAAAAATGATGGAGAGAAGACTCCAAGAGAAGCAAAACCCCATTGGGTTCCTTAGCAAACAGGTTGTCCTCCAAGTGGAAGAAGCAGCGCAGCTCTCCGGAAGAGGTATCCGGCACAAGGTAGAAGAGCCGGTTTCTCAGGCTGCTCTCGTCCTCAAAGACGTCTAGGCTTGCAAAAGGCATCCCCGGCAATTTGTCCGGCACAACAGTGCCGGCCCAGGATGCGTAGGTTTGTAGAACCTCAAAATCGGACATTGCGTATCATTCCCTTCCTTCAGGCATTGGGTGGGAGATCAGTAAGCCTTCAGGGCGACAGCTCAGGAAGTCCTCTAAGTTAAACAGGTTGGACACCGAAATGTTCGTGTCTTTGTTGCACCAGTTCCAGACTTGGCGGATGGAAACCAGGCACCACTCTGCCGCCTCTTTGCGTCCTTTCTCCCGTACCTGGAGCCAGAAGCAGACCTTTTTACAGCTAAGCAGCATAATGGTCTGCGCTCTAGCATAGGCCATTGGAATCACCCCCTTCCCACGCTTTTAGCATAGGAGGAAGTGAAGTTCTAAAAAATGAACTGGATTTCCAAATTATGGAAATCCACGGGGGAAAATAAAAAACGCCTCAGGACAGCAGTCCAAAGACGTTTTAACTTAGTGCTGTGTACAATGTTCCGGCGTCAGTTTTTTCGCCCACTCCTGGTCTGTCTCAAAGAGCCTGGGTGCTTCTTGAAACACCCAGAGAAGGTATTTGTACGGGTCCAGCCCGGTCTCCTTAGCGCTTTCAATCAGGCTGTAAATCACAGCGCTGGCCTGGGCTCCCGCTGGAGTGTTGGCAAACAGCCAGTTCTTCCTGCCCATCACAAAGGGCTTTATGCTGCGTTCCGCACGGTTGTTGGACATCTCCAGCCTGCCGTCCTCCAGGTAGCGGACAAGATACGGCCACTGCTCTTTCAGATAGTGCAGTGCCTTGCCCAAGGCAGACTTTGGCGGCGTCACCTTCTGTTTTTCTTGTGCCCATGAGAACAAAGCGTCCAGCACCGGCTTAGTCCGGTTCTGCCGCTGTTTGCGCTTCTCTTCAAAGGGAAGGCCTTGGATGTCTTTTTCAATGGAGAACAATTTGGTGCAGAAAGCCTGGCCCTCCAGGGCGGCGCAGCCTGCCTGCTCCTTTTGGGGCAGGGAATTCACCGCCTCATCGAATTTTCTCCTGGCATGCGCCCAGCATTCCACTACACGGATGTCCGGCCGCAGCTTGTGGTACCCCTGGTACCCGTCCGCGTGGAGATACCCTAAGAAGCCCTCCAGGAATTCCTCCGCATTCTTGGCTTTCCTGTCCGGTTTGTAGTCGTACAGAACAATAGGGTATTCTGCGTCCCCACCGGTTCGGTACAGCCACATATAGCTTTTGCTCGGGGCGGATTTTCCTGGCTCTTTCAGTACCTGCAGCGTGGTTTCGTCCCCGTGGAGGACATCTCGTTTCAGCAGTTCTCTATGCAGCTCTTGGTAGATGGGCTCTAGCCAATCCTCCGCCGCGCGCAGCAGCCAGTGGGACATCACCTGCCTGCTCAGTTTCAACCCCTGCCGTCCCCACTCCTGCTCCTGCCGGTACAGCGGGGAGTACATCACGAATTTCTGCACCATGAGGTGAGCAATGGATTCCGGGGAGGCAAAGCTGCCAGGCAGCACCGCCGGCTCCTTGGGCATGTTCACAATTACGGAATCGCCCGTTTTTTTCTCGCACACTTTGCAGGCGTAGGTGTAGTACACATCCTCCTGGATCCAGAACCGGGCCGGTTCCATCTTCAGGCTCCGCCGCACTTCCTTGCCAATCTCTACCATTTCGGAATTGCACTTAGGGCAGGAACGGTTTTCCAGCCGGTGCTCCACCACTTCCACAGGGGTCCCTTCCGGAACAACCTCTTCAACACTGCCGGAGCGGGGCTTCCGGGTATGGGCTTTGACCTGGGTCTCTTTCTTCCCAACGCCGGCACACCAGGCTTCCGCCTCGTTGAATACCCGGCCAAACTGCTCAAACACCAGCTGGTCCATCTGCTCGCTGGACGACCCATACTGCTTTTTCCGGTTTAGACTCAGCTGCTCCAGCAGCCATTGGTTTTTCAAAAGGGCTGCCACCAGCTCTTGGCTCTTACCCTCCAGTTCCTGGTTTTTCTTTACTAGCTCCTGGTTCTGGGCATGCAGCTTTGCCTGCAGAGCCTCGTATTCCGCTCTGGAAATGGTCACCATTTCCTCGTTCTTTTCGGGGAGTTCTCTTGTCTTTTCCATGTGTAAAGTATAGCACAAAACCCGCGAAAAAGCCAGTGTTTTCGCGGGTTTCTGCCACTTTTCTTCCTTCTAGATCATACTCATCTTGGGCAGGGTTTTGTGCGCCTTCGGCTGGTCGATTTGCAACCCTTCCATCAGCCAGCGGTATTGCTGCGCCGTCAGCTTCCGCACCTCTTCTCCGTTTCGCGGCCACTGAAAACTTCCGTTCTCCAACCGTTTGTACAGCAGTACGAACCCGTTGCCTTCCCAGTACAGCGCTTTGATCCGGTCTTTCCGCCTCCCGCAGAACAGGAACAGCGTATTGGTAAACGGGTCTAGCTGGAATTGGCTTTGCACCAAGGTCGCCAGCCCATCGATTCCCTTGCGCAAGTCCGTGTACCCGCAGGCTATGTATACCTTCTCCGCGCCGGTGAAGTCACTTAGCATGATGCAGCACCCGCAGAACTGTTTCCAGCAACCTTTCGTCCGTTCCCTGGTAGAACTCTACTTCTAGTTTTCCCAATCGTACCGTGGCGGCTAGGCCAGGCTTCTCACACTCGCTTCCGCCAGTTGCCGGTAATTGTAGGCTTTCTGAAGTCCTCACCTCCGCAAACTCCACCTGCTGCTGTCTCTGAGCTGCCTCAAATACCCGTTTCTGCCACCGGTAGTATGTTTGCTTGCTTATTCCTCTTTCCCGGCACCACTTCTCGATTGACATACCACTTTCTTGCCGCTCCGTTATTTGTTTTGCCCATTCCATGAGCTTCTGTCCCTGGTTGTATTGCCGCAATCTTGTATCCATACTCTCACGCTGCCTTTCTCACCTTCTCTCATGAGAGTCCCTGCCACTCTCATGAGATTTTATGAGAGTATTTTCCTACTTCCTTTTTCCTTATACTAGACGTTGGGACAGGTGACGGTTACTTTTTTCTGGGATTATACTCCTAATCTGAAAACTAGGATTAGGAGTACACGTGGATGTCCTCCGGCGCCACGTACTTCAGGTACACCTAGTAGATGCGAGAACTGTACTCCATATACAGGGCCATCCGGGGCGGGGCCACCAGATAGTCTAAGGCCACGTCGGGATGGGCCTGCACCTGGGTGTCGTCCCAGGAGGAAGTGGTGAGCTTCCTGCCCGGGGCTTTCTGCCGGCGCTCCCGGTTGACCTGCTCCACCCGCTGGACCACCTCAAACAGTCTTGCCCGACCGGAGACGCCGTAGGCCTTCAAGGAGGGGGGCACCGCCAGGCAGATGGTTTTCTCCGTGCGAGACTTGTCCGCCACCACCAGGTTGGTGGTCATGGGGTCGAGACCCCGCTCCATGCACTCCACGGAGGCGTAAAAGGACTTGAGATAAAGCCGATATCAGCTTTATCTCAATAATGCCGAGAAATAGAAAAAGCCGAGACTATTCGACAACCCTGGTTAAAACAGGGAATTAGTCAAAAGACTCGGCATTAGTTTTTTCAACTCAAGCCATAAAGACGCTTAATC
>NZ_JAOTNT010000016.1:0-22802 GCF_025630755.1 Acutalibacter sp. LFL-21
ATGGTAAGCTGAGGCTGACGGAGGGCTTTGATATACCTTTGTTCCACAAATGACAAGGCTGGCAGACAGTGCATATCCGCACCGCCTGCCAGCCTTTTTTCTGTCGCTTATGCTGCCCCGCAAGGGGCAACCTTTCCCGCCAGAACGCCGCAACTGTAGCCGAACTTTCCAGGGTGTGCTACAATTCCGGCTGCCATCTGCTCCACAAAGGTATAACACACTAGACTTTCCGGAGGAAAGTCGTGTGCCAACAGGGGTGCTACTCGCCCCTATTGGAAACCCAGAGCCAAAGGGACTGCGTCCCTCTGGACACCTCATCTATTCGTGCGGTGGCTATCCATCCTGTTCCCACACGATGGATGCGCTTCTGCCCGAACAGGTAAAACAGGCACAGAAATTTGTCCAGATGGCGGGCAGATTTCTGTGCCTGTTTTTGTTCAGCGGCGGCTGGGCAAAGCATACATGGAACCCTCGGTCTTAGTTGGAGATTTTCGTATTGGAGTGCGAAAACTGATTGTCCTAAGTCCCTATATCTGGTATAATAAAACGGTCGAATTCTCTGATGGAGGTACCCCTCATGGTCATCTCGTATAATAAACTTTGGAAACTTCTCATTGACCGGAAGATGAGCAAGGCGGATCTGCGCCGTGCAGCGGGAATTGCCCCCAACACCATGACAAAACTGAACCGCGATGAAGAAGTGACTCTGGAGACGTTGGGAAAAATCTGTGGCGTGTTAAAAGTCAATGTCGGAGACATTATGGATATTTTTCCTGAATATCAAGCGGAAGAGAAGGAGGAAAACGAATAATGACTACCTTTGAAAAAATAATGGCAGTTCTCAACCTGATTGCGGTGCTGCTTATTCCGGTTGTTGCTGTAATAGTAGGCCAATATCTTCAGGAAAGAGCCCAAAAAAGAAAAGATAAGATGCAAATATTTCAGTGTCTCATGACTCGCCGTATTACCGGATGGGCAGCTTTAGAGGCAGTAAATGCCATTAATTCTATTGACATTGTTTTTACGGATAACAAAGAGATCAGGAACCAGCTTGGCATTTGGCGCTCCAAGTGCAAAAAAGATGTGGCAAGAGAGGAACAATATCGGGAACAATGCAAACTGCTGGAACTAATGGCCAATGATCTTGGATATAAAGATAAAATCACATGGGATGTAATTCAAAATCCATATTATCCGGAAGGATTAGATCAACAACTTACAATGAACAATCAAATTATGACCGGACAAGTAGAGTGGGCCAAAGCAGCCGGACTTCTTTCACAAATGATGGGCAAGCCCCAGCAGAACTCAGAAGACAAAGACCATACCAACACTTGAATAGATTGGATAGGTAGGATGGTGAAACGTTTTAGCAGGTGCTGTACTGGGTATTGGAATGTTAATATGGCCAAGACGCGTCTAAGCATATGCTGATAAGTTCCATCACGATATGCTGAATTATTTATGAATAGAGGAGAACGAAATGGCAAACTTTTATGAAACCATACTGGCGGTATTAAAATCGGACGAGAGGTTTGTGGCCAAAGATGGCACCTTCCTACGTAATGCAGTTTATGAGGCTGCGCTGAAAATGGATCAAGGACTTATTCATCTTCTTCTGTCAAACGAAGAAACAAGCATCCGTTTTTTTGCAGATGTGGATGGTGTGAAGGTTTTTGATAAAATAGGCTTTGCCTGGGTAATTAATAATCGCCAGTTTCTGCCGGACAGCTATACGCGTTTTAAGAACAAAATTGGACTTGCAGATGAAAACGGTGATTTGATTTCCACCTCTGGCAAGGTTGAACTTGTGTTCCCGTATAAAGATTGTGTCCTCGAGGGAGGACAAACTATGGAGGATCAGAAAAGGCAAGAAGTATTTTACAATCAATTACTTGCCCCGGATGATGTAGATAGACTGCTGTTTCCAAAAGTTTTGTCCAATGCGGTAAGATATTCGAAGGATGATCAATCGCCAACAACAGAGTTTCTTTCTACAGACAATATTGTAATCAAGGGAAATAATTTATTGTCTCTTGCAACTCTGATGCGCAATTACGAAGGGATGGTAAAGTGCATCTATATTGATCCTCCTTACAATACTGGCAAAAAGAATAGCTTTGGATATAACGATAGCTTCAATCATTCTACATGGCTTTCCTTCATGAAAACAAGATTAGAGTATGCAAAAAGGCTCCTCACTCGTGATGGGTGCATACTTATTCAGACAGATGATAAGGAGCAAGCCTATCTAAAAGTTTTGTGTGATGAGATATTTGGTGCTGAGCAATACGAAACGACTTTTTTTGTGCAAGTGAGGTTTACGAATAAGACATTGGCTGAGGATAGCACATTGCACAAAGTGATGGAAACTGTTCATGTTTATTCAAAAAACCATGGAGCATTCAGAATCAATAAAATTAAGGAGCAGTATTCCCTGGATAAATTTTGTTGGAAAATACGGGAACTTGCAGAACCGCAGACCATTGAGGTTGGAGGAAAAAAGGTAGATATTTATACAGATGGAAAGTACGAAATTATAAAGACCGAGCCTAATATTGATGGATTGAAAGAGACTTGGGCAACAGGTAGTTTGATTCGTCAAGGTGGCACAGCGGCTGAGTTCCTTGCAAAATATCTTATTGACAGGAAAAAAGTTGATGGGCTGAAAGTTCTGTATAAAGTTCATGACATGGGTGAGGACGGACTTGGTTTCAGATATATCTTGGGACCTCAAAAAGCAAGTGCATTCCGAGGTAAATTCTATAGCGGCGTGCCTCTTGCAATTAAAGATGAGGTAAGAACTGGTGTATACGACAAAGAAAAACCCGTTCCCAATCTGATTTATAACTATTTGTCGTCTGAAGCTGATTTTGGCAATTGCCGTAATGAAGGTGGCGTAGACATTGAGGGAGGAAAAAAGCCAGAGCAACTTTTAAAGTTCTTCTTGAATTACTTCAGTAATGAAGGTGATCTTATTTTAGACTTTTTTGGCGGTTCTGGGACAACAGCAGCAGTTGCACATAAAATGAACAGAAGATATATTACTTGTGAACAAATGGACAATCAAATTGAGATGATAAAATCACGTTTGAGTTCTGTTGTTGCAGGTGAGAAAACCGGTATTTCTTCTGATGTTGACTGGCAAGGCGGTGGTTCTTTTATTTACTGTGAGCTTGCAAAGCTGAACCAGACGATTGTGGAAGAAATCGAAGCCGCTACTGATGATACCACTTTGTCCGACATCTACGAAAGGATGGTAAAGTCCGGGTTTATCAGCTACAAGGTGAATCCTGCGGACATTGATACGGCTGCCGATGATTATGCCGCCCTTTCATTGGATGACAGGAAGCGATTCCTGATGGAAATCTTAGACAAAAATCTCCTGTATGTAAACTACTGCGATATTGATGACGAGGAGTTTGGCATCTCCGATGAGGACAAGGCGTTCACGAGGAGCTTTTACAGGGAGGGATAATCGATGGCATTTTTATACGAAAAAATAGATGCCTTGCGTGAATATGGCAGTAGCGCTGTTCTTCCGTCCTACATCTCGGAGAACCTGAATCCAAATTTTGAACTGCGTCCGTATCAAAAGCAAGCGTTTGAAAACTTTATAACACATTTTGAGAGCAACAATCGCCCAAAACCGACCCAGGTGCTTTTCCATATGGCAACAGGTAGTGGCAAAACACTGATTATGGCGGGGCTGATGCTGTATCTGTATAAGCAAGGATATCGTAATTTCCTGTTCTTTGTTAATCTCTCGAATATTGTCGAAAAGACACGGGAAAATTTTTGTAATCCGGCATCCTCAAAATATCTATTTGCAGATGAGATTGTGCTGGACGGGGAACGCATCCGCATTAACAAGGTAGATAATTTTCAGTATGCAGACCAGGATGCCATCAACATTTGCTTTGCAACCACGCAAGGACTCCACATGGATATGTGGATAACAAAGGAAAACGGAATGTCCTTTGACGACTTTGACGAGCAGAAGGTTGTGCTGATTTCCGATGAGGCACACCATCTGAATGTTGATACAAGGAAGAAAATGTCTGCTGACGAGGAATCAAGCTATCATTCCTGGGAGCAGACTGTAAAGAATATCTTCAACCGGAATGCTGATAACGTCCTGCTGGAGTTTACGGCTACCTGTGACCTTGCAAATCCGGCAATACGTGCGGCATACGAGAACAAAATTATATTTGATTATGCCTTAGCAAAATTTTATAACGACGGATATTCCAAGGACATCCTCACACTACGTTCTGACTTGACCACCATGGAGAGGGCCTTGCAGGCACTTGTCCTCAGTCAGTATCGTTTGAAGGTGTTTCAAGATCATCGTCTTGCAATTAAACCTATTGTACTTTTTAAAGCTGCTAAGATTTCCGATAGCAAGGACCGTATGGCTGAGTTTATTGAAATGGTAAAAAAGCTGACAGGGGTACAACTGCGCAATCTTTCTACTGTCGTTAACAATGATGTTATGCACAGAGCCTTTGCTTACTTCGCAAACAACGCCATCTCGTTTGATACGCTTGCTGCGGAGCTTCGTGATGACTTCTCTGAGGCACATTGCGTTTCCGTAAATGATGATAAGGATGCCACCCAAAAACAAATTCTCCTGAATTCGCTTGAAGACGCGGACAATCCTTACCGGGCAATCTTCGAGGTTAAGAAGCTGGATGAAGGTTGGGATGTCCTCAATCTGTTTGACATCGTCCGACTTTATGAAACGAGACAGTCCAGCGGCAAAAAAATAGCGCCCGCCACTATATCGGAAGCACAGCTAATCGGGCGTGGAGCACGGTACTGCCCGTTCCAGCTTGACGATGAGCAGCCGAAGTTTCAAAGGAAATACGATGAGGATGTAACCAGCGAGATGCGCGTTTGCGAAACACTCTATTACCATTGCCAGAACGACCATCGCTATGTGACGGAACTGCATAATGCCCTGCGTGAAATTGGCCTGGACACCGACAAGATTGTGCAGCACGAGTATATCCTTAAGGATAGCTTCAAAGATACTGATATATATAAACAAGGCTTAATTTTCTTAAATGACAGAGAAGTAAAAGATAGAAAAGATGTACGTGGTCTTACACCAACTGTTCGAGACAACATATATCACTTCCGTGCTGAAACAGGTGCCTCGGGCATTGATGCTGTTATGAAAGAAACTGCACAGAGTGTTGACATCGCTGTTGATTTAAAAACAGCACATTTGACTATCGGAGAGATAGCAGCTATTAATTATGCCGTTGTAAATAAGGCATTGATAAAATATCCTATATTTAAGTTTAACACCTTGCGCTCATATTTTCCGAATGTTTCATCTACGAGACAGTTCATCACGGATAATGAATATCTCGGTGCTGTCCGTATAGACATTCAGAGCAAGGACGAACATCCGACTATGGAAACGCTTTATGCGGCAGTTTTCTACGTTCTTGGTAAAATCGCCAGCTCTATTTCTGGTATTGAGGAAACATACCGAGGAACAAAAACTTTCCGGGCAAGGAAGATCAGAGATGTTTTTCGTAACAAGACTGTCAATTATACCGATCCACATGATGGCGGTATTGGTATCTCACAAAACGATCCATCCGTAAAGAGCGAGTGGAAAATCGACCTCTCCACGGAGGACTGGTTTGTCTATACCGATAACTACGGAACATCAGAAGAAAAAGCTTTTGTCGCTTATTTCCGTGGATATGTTGCTGATTTGCGAAAACTGTATAACCGCATCTACCTTGTCAGAAACGAGCGGGAATTCCACATCTATTCGTTTGAAGATGGTGAACGGTTCGAGCCGGACTACGTTCTTTTCCTGCAGAGGGATAAGACGGACGGCTTTGAGCAGCTACAAATATTTATCGAACCGAAGGGCACACAACTTCTAGAGAAAGATGCATGGAAGGAGAAGTTTCTACTCCAATTGCGTGGTGAAGCAATTCCTGTAACCGTGTTTGCGGATGATAATAATTACAAAATATGGGGACTCCATTTCTTTAATCAGGAAAAACGGATGAAAGAGTTTGATGAAGATTTCCAGGCGCTAATTAGGCAATAAAAAAGAAAAACCCCTCTAAAATGTTAAATTAGCAAAATTGTAAAAATACAGCGAAACTGCAAAAACGCAATTTCGCTGTATTTTTTATCAAATCATTTGAAAATGCTTTAGTGCATCCATAATCGCCGCTTCCTTTTCCGGCGGGCACTGCGGCACTTTGGCATCTTCCTTCTTCGACAGATTATAGTTTTGGCCAACGTCCAGACCGCATTTTCTCTTGACCTGGGAGATATACAAGCTGGAGACCTTCAAACCGTGCTTTTCCAGCACGTAGATTTTAATCTCGTCATAGGTAGCCTTGCTCTCCGCCGCAGTCAAATCCAGCTCGTCCAGATTCAACTCCACTTCGATATGCTGCTTGGCGTTAAGTTTGGACAAGAGTACTACCGTCTCCACATGAGCCGTTCCCGGGAACATATCCACTGGCATGGCCTCCACCGGAGGGTAGCCCAGCTCCGCGAACAGTTTCAAATCCCGGGCCAGGGTTGCCGGGTCGCAGGAGACATACACAATGCGCTTGGGCCCAAACTCCGCCACCGTGCGCACCAAGTCCGGAGAGCATCCCTTCCTAGGCGGGTCCAGCACAATGACGTCGGGCCGCTCTCCCCGCTCCGCCAGCATCCGGGCTGCCTCTCCCGCGTCCCCACAGAAAAATTCTGCGTTTCCAATGCCGTTGAGCCGGGCATTCTCCCGGGCGTTCTCCACTGCCTGGGAAACAATCTCCACCCCCAACAGGCGCCGGGCCATCCCGGCCATGGAAAGCCCGATGGTTCCCGCGCCGCAGTACAGGTCTAACAGCAGCTCTTGACCGGTCAGCCCGGCGTACCTTGCCGCCACTTCGTAAAGCCGCTCCGCCTGGGTGCGGTTGACCTGGTAAAAGGAGAGGGGAGAGAGTTTGAACCGCAGGCCGCACAGTGTGTCCTCAATGGTGTCCATGCCATAGATGGTCCGGCATTTTTGCCCTAAGGCCACATTGGTCCGCTCCCGGTTGGAATTGACAACCACGCTGGCAAGCCCCGGCACTGCCTGCTTTAAGGCTTCTGTCAGCTCAGACTCATGGTGCAGCCCATTGCCGTTGACCACCACACAGGCCAAAATCTGGCCGGTCATTTCCCCTTTGCGCAGGTACAGCCGGCGCATCCTTCCGGAATGCGTTGCCTCGTCGTACACAGGATCTCCGTAAGCGGCCGCCCATTGCCGGAAGGCCGCCATCGCTCGGTTGAACTCCTCCGGCTGCAGGCGGCACTCTTCACAGTCCACAATGCGGTGGGAGTTCACAGCGTAAAAGCCCATGGAAAGGCTCCCGTCTTTCTTTGTACCTAAGGGCAGCAGGGCCTTGTTTCGGTAGCCGTCCCGAGAGTCCGCTCCCAAGATGGGGTGCACAGGAAGGCTGTGAAAGCCCCCTATCCGGGTCAGGGCATCTTGAACCCGGGCCGCCTTAATCCCCAGTTCGGCTTCATAAGTGATGTGCCGGTAGCAGCATCCTCCGCACTGCGCAAAGCAGGGGCAGTCCGGTTCCATGCGATCCGCAGAGGGGGAGACCAGCTCTTCCAGCCTTCCGTACGCATAGTTTTTCGCGGCCTTGACAACGCGCACCCGCGCCACGTCCCCTGGCGCAGTTAAGGGCGTAAAAACCGCCATCCCCTGATAGTGCCCCACTCCGGCGCCCTGGGTGGTCATCCCAGTGATCTCTATTTCTACGATCTCATTTTTTTGAACCAGTGCCATTGGCCATCCCCCTGTCATTCACTGTCCATGATTGTAGCACACACGCTCTAAAAACTCAAGCAGAATGCGGGTTTGCGGGTTTTTCGTTGTGCTGATTTTACAAAAAGGGGGGGAGGGGATAGGGCGGATTAGCAAAAAAAGAGATTCTCCGTGAAACCGTTGACAAGATGCCTCTGAAATATTATAATTGTACCGTAATCAAGAGTACAAGTCTAGCGGCAGAAAGCCGCACTTTTCAATACAACTCCTCCCCAAAAGAAGGAAAAGGACCGGTTTACCGGTCCTTTTCCTTTTGCCTTCTTTTTTTGTGAAACAGAGTGAGAATGTTTCTTGATTTAACGGCTTGCCAGTCAACGGGTTCCCGCAAACTGCCAGGGTTTTAATTGCCCTTTGCCGCGCGGTAGATGTTCTGGATGTCCTCCCTGTGGAGAACCTTGAACAGGCCGATGGTGCGTCCGCCAAAGCAGCACTTCTCCGCCAGGACCTGGATCTGCTCCTCTGTCAGGTCGTACCCCAGCTCGTGAATGCTCACCGGCATCCCGATGGAGCGGTAGAAATCCTCCATGGCCTCAATTCCCTGAAGAGCGGTGGCCTTGGCGTCCCCGCTGCAGGGAATGCCGAAAATATTGTGGGCAAACTGGGCAAAGCGCTCCGGCTTCTCCTCATAGACATACCGGGCCCAGCTACCCCACACAGCGGCAAGCCCTGCGCCGTGGGCCACATCAAACATGCCGCCCAGTTCGTGTTCCAGCTGGTGGCAGGCCCAATCTCCCTTGGGGCCGCCGCAATTCATCAGGCCGTTGTGCGCCAGAGAACTGGCCCACATAATTTCTGCCCGCGCTTTGTAATTGTCCGGCTCCCGCAGGGCAATGGGGGCGTTTTTCATCACCGTGCGGATCAGGGCCTCTGCCATGCTGTCGGTGAGGGCCAGGGTGTCCTCCTGGACAAAATACCGTTCCATCACATGCATCATGATGTCCGCTGCCCCGCAGGCGGTCTGGTAAGAGGGGAGAGTGTAGGTCAGCTCCGGGTTCATCACCGCAAAGCGGCAGCGGCACAGGTCGGAATTGTATCCTCTCTTAATGCCCCCCTCGTCCTTGGTGATGACGCTGGAGTCGCTCATCTCGCTGCCCGCCGCGGCAATGGTCAGCACAGCGCCGATAGGGGCGCAGCCCTTGGCGGTGTTCTTGTGGTCGTAGAGGTCCCATACGTCAAAGCTGTTGGCAAGTCCATAGCCGATGGCCTTGGCGGAGTCGATCACGCTGCCGCCGCCCACAGGCAGCAAAAAGTCCACTCCCTCTTTCCGGCAGAGCTCGATGCCCTCATACACCAGAGAGAGCCGGGGGTTGGGCTTCACTCCGCCCAGGGATACATAGGGGATTCCCGCCGCATCCAGTGAGGCATACACCCGGTCCAGCAGACCGCTTTTCTTGGCGCTCTGCCCGCCGAAGTGAACCAGCACTTTGGTGGCCCCCTGTTCCTTGCAGAGCTGTCCTACCTGGACCTCTGCGTCCTTGCCGAAGACAACCTTAGTGGGTGCTTGGAATGTAAAGCTGTTCATAGGATACTACCAACCTTTCTCAATGTTCTTTTCCCTATATAGCAGGCTGTAAAATGCTTTTGCCGGTTTGGAAAAAGGAAATCCGCTGTCATGGAAACGGGTTAGCTCACCACATTTTGAGGGCGTCCCTCCTGGTAGCGGCGCAGGTTTTCCGCCACGATCCGGATGAGGCGCTCTCTGGCCTCTTTCGCCGCCCAGGCGACGTGGGGTGTGATGACGCAATTTTGAGCAGAGAGCAAGGGGTTTCCCGGCTCTGGGGGCTCTTGGGTGAGTACGTCCAGGCCCGCCCCAGCCAGCCGCCCTTGGTCCAATGCTTCTGCCAGAGCAAGCTCATCCACCAGGGCGCCCCGGGCTGTGTTGATGAGGAACGCCGTGGGCTTCATCAAGGCGAGCAGCTTCCTGCCCACCAGGCCCCGGGTTTCCTCTGTCAGCGGGCAGTGCAGGGAGACCGCGTCGCTCTCCTGGAACAGGGTCTCCAGGCCCACCCAGCGGCAGCCTGCAGGGGCCTGCTTTTCCCTGCGGCTGAAAAGGAGCACCTCCATTCCAAGGGCCAGCCCCAGCGCCGCCATACGCTGTCCTGTGCTGCCATATCCCACAATGCCCAGGCGCTTTCCGGCCAGCGCTACTGGGGAAAGGGAAAGGTGGCTCTCCTCCACCGCTTGGGACCAGTGCCCGTCCCGCACCATGCCAGCGGAGCGCTGGACCTTGTTGCACAGGCACAGCAGCAGGGAGAGGGCGTGCTGGGCCACTGCCTCTTCACAGTAGTGGGGAACATTGCACACGGTGATCCCCCGCTCCCGGGCCGCCTTCACGTCGATGGTGTTGTACCCCGTGGCCAGGGTGCCCACATAGCGCAGCTTTGGCAGCCGGGAGAATTCCTCCCGCCCCAACGAGAGGCGGTTGAGAATAACCGCCTGAGCGTCCTCCAGTCGCTGAACCGCCAACCCCTGGGGCGTTTGGCCATACACTGTCAGACGGCCCAAACGCTCCAAGGGCTCCCAGGAAAGGTCCCCGGGATTGGTGGTGCCTCCGTCCAGAACCACAATGTTCATGGGCGTTCCCTCCTTCCTGTTTTGATTATACATCGCCCGGCCCTCCTTTGCAACCGGCGGCAGGCAGAGAGATCCTTGCTTGCCTTGCACGGCCATGCTACAATAGCAGTACCGGAAAAAAGCGGGAGGCGGTGCGGGTGGAATATGGGATTACAGCGGCGGCCACATTGGCCAGCGCCTTGCTGGGGGTGGCTTTTTCCCTGGGGGCAGTGCGGCGGGAACAGGGGCCGGCCCGGTCCAGCGCCCTGTATATGCTGGCCCGAAGCCTGGGGCTGACCGCTTTGGCGGCCATCCCTGTTTGGTGCCATTCCGTGGGGATTTTGGCGGCGGCCACAGGGGCCATGCTGTTGGTGCAGGCGGTGGATGGCTTGGTGGGAATTTATCTGAAAAAGCTCTTCAGAGCGGCCGGGCCCTTTTTGATGGCTTCGGTCCACGGAGCGTGTCTGGCGCTGCTGTGCCTTCCCCATGGGTGAGAGGCTTTCCCCCGGGGGGTTGATTCTGTCCGCGGTTTGTGGCATAATGCAAGATGGAAATTTTTTGGAAAGACTTGAGGTGGGACTTTTGGAAAGCAAGGTAAGGAGACATCCCAAGGGGCTGGTTCGCCGGTTCCTTCCCTATTTCAAAAAGTACAAGGCTGTTTTGTTCTTTGACCTGTTCTGTGCGGCGCTGACCACGGTGTGCGAGCTGGTGCTGCCCATGCTGGTGCGGTATGTGACCAACGCGGGTATCAACGACCTGGCCTCCCTGACGGTGGGGGTCGTTCTTAAAATCGGCGCCCTGTACCTGTTCCTGCGCCTGGTGGATGCAGCGGCCAATTTCTTTATGGCCTCGATTGGCCACATCATGGGCACGAAGATCGAGACCGATATGCGCACCGCCATGTTCGACCACCTGCAGAAGCTCTCTTTCAACTACTTTGACAACACCAAGGTGGGCCAGATTATGACGCGCATCACCACCGACCTGTTCGATGTGACGGAATTTGCCCATCACTGCCCGGAGGAATTTTTCATCGCGGGCATCAAAATCATTGGCTCCTTCATCATTCTGTGCGGGGTCAATGTGTGGCTCACCCTCATCATGTTCACCATCGTGCCCTTCATCATCATCGCGGCCATCTACTTCAACCGGAAGATGAAGGAGCAGTTCCGCCGCCAGCGCGTCCAGCTGGGCGAGATCAACGCTCAGGTGGAGGACAGCCTGTTGGGCGTGCGGGTGGTCAAGTCCTTTGCCAATGAAGAGCTGGAGAAGGAGAAGTTCGAAAAGGGCAACCAGATCTTTTACAACGTCAAGCGCCACCGGTATTTCTACATGGGTGGGTTTGAGGCTTCCAACCGGCTGTTCGACGGCTTGATGAACCTGCTGGTGCTGGTGGCCGGCGCCCTGTTTATGATCAATGGGCAGATCCAGCCCGCAGACCTGGTGGCCTACATGCTCTATGTGGGCACGCTGATCACCTCCATCCGCCGGCTGGTGCAGTTTGCGGAGCAGTTCCAGCAGGGCATGACCGGTGTGGAACGCTTCTTCCAGGTGATGGACGCGGACGTGGAAATCTTTGATGAGCCCGGCGCCAAGCCCCTGGAAATCAAAAAAGGCGGTGTGACCTTTGAAAACGTCAGCTTTTCCTATGCGGATGACGGCAAACAGGTGCTTTCCCACATCAATTTGGATGTGAAGGCCGGGGAGAACGTGGCCTTGGTGGGCCCTTCCGGCGGCGGGAAGACCACCCTGTGCAACTTGATCCCCCGCTTTTATGATGTGGATGAGGGCCGTATCCTCATTGATGGGCAGAATATCCACGATGTGACCTTGAAGTCCCTGCGGGATCAAATCGGGTTTGTCCAGCAGGATGTATACCTGTTCTCCGGCACCGTGTTTGAGAACATCCAATACGGCAAGCCCGGCGCCAGCCGGGAAGAGGTGATCCAGGCTGCCAAGCAGGCCGGCGCCCATGATTTTATCCAAGAGCTCTCCGAAGGGTACGATACCTTTGTGGGCGAACGGGGCGTCAAGCTTTCCGGCGGGCAGAAGCAGCGCATCAGCATTGCCCGGGCCTTTTTGAAGAATCCTCCCATTTTGATTTTGGATGAGGCCACCTCTGCCCTGGATAATGAGAGCGAGAAGCTGGTGCAGGCCTCTCTGGAAAAACTGGCCAAAGGGCGCACCACATTCACCATTGCCCACCGGCTGACCACCATTAAAAATGCCACGGTTATCCTGGTGCTCACCCATAACGGCATTGAGGAAAAGGGCACGCATCAGGAGCTGATGGCAAAGAAGGGCATCTATTACCACCTGTACAGCAGCTACGCTGACGACAACACCCTGCCGGACCAGGCTAAGGCCTGAGCGCCCCCAGGAAAGGATGGGAAGGAAGAACCATGAACCAAGAGCAGTTTTATAACAGCGTACGGGGCAAGACCGTGACCTTCTGCGGCATCGGCCGCAGCCACATGCCCCTGATGGAGAAATTCCAGCAGGCAGGGGCCCTTGTCTCCGCCCGGGATAAGCGTTCCCTCGCTGAACTGGGGGAAAACGGGAAGGCGTTACAGGCTTTGGGAGTAACGCTCATTCTGGGGGAAGACTATTTACAGAATCTTAACGAGGATATCATTTTCCGCACACCGGGCATGCGCTATCATCTCCCAGAGCTGGAGGCTGCCCGGGCCCGGGGCGCCGCTGTTACCAGCGAGATGGAGGTCTTCTTCCAGCTCTGCCCCTGCAAAATCTACGCCGTCACTGGCAGCGATGGGAAGACCACCACCACCTCGATCATCGCAGAGCTGTTGAAGGCCCAGGGGAAAAACGTCCACCTGGGTGGAAACATCGGCAAGCCCCTGCTGCCGGAGATCGGGTCCATCCAGCCGGAGGACTGCGCCGTGGTGGAGCTTTCCAGCTTCCAGCTGATCTCCATGCGGGAGAGCCCTGACGTGGCGGTGGTGACCAACCTGTCCCCCAACCACTTGGACGTCCACAAGGACATGCAGGAGTATATCGACGCCAAGAAGAACATCCTGCTGCATCAGAATGCCTTTTCCCGCACAGTGTTGAACGCCGGCAATGCGGTCACCGCCTCCTTCGCATCAGAGGTGCGGGGGGACTGCTGGATGTTCCACCGGGGCGGGCCGGTGGACCGGGGCGTCTGGTGCGATGGAGAGAATATCTACGTCCACAAGGAGAAGCTGATGCCCATTTCCCAGATCAAGATTCCAGGCTGGCACAACGTGGAAAACTACATGGCGGCCATCGCCGCCGTGTGGGGGGATGTAGAGCCGGAGACCATCCGGCAGGTGGCTGCCGCCTTCAACGGGGTGGAGCACCGGGCGGAGTTTGTCCGGGAGCTTCACGGCGTGAAGTATTACAACGACTCCATCGCCACCAGCCCCACCCGGGTCATGTCGGGCACCCTGTCCCTGTTCCCCCAGAAGATCCTGATGATCGCCGGAGGATATGACAAGCACATCCCCTTCGAGCCCCTGGGCCCGGTGGTGTGCGGCAAGGTGAAGACCCTAATCCTTATGGGCGCCACAGCCCAGAAGATCGAGGACGCCGTGAAAGCGGCGGAAAATTACAAAGAGGGCGCCCCGGAGATTCTGCGGGTGGAAAATATGGAGCAGGCTGTGGCCGCCGCTGCTGCTCACGCCCAGCCGGGGGATATCGTCTCCCTCTCCCCGGCTTCCGCTGCCTTTGACTTGTACCCTAACTTTGAGGTGCGCGGGAGACATTACAAGGAATTGGTAAATGGTTTGCAGTGAAATGCGGGGCACGGCCCCGGGAAAGAATGAGTGTGTGTATGGAGAGAAGAGGAAATTTTAACAACAGCAGAGGTAGGAACGGAAACGGCCGGGGCCGCGGCAATGGCTATGGCAAGCGCACTTTTGCGCCCCCGGAGAAATACGAGCTGCCCAGCGCCGCCAGCAGCTGGGAGGAAAAGCTGATCGTCGCGGCCCTGAAGCGCTGCGGCGGAGACGGGGTGCCCTCCCGCTCCCTCCAGAGGGAGGCGGGCCTCAGCGACAAGAACGCCTTTTACGACGCCCTCCATTCCCTGAAGGACAAGGGCGAAATCACTGTGGATAAGGACCACTGGGTCAAGCTGATCCCCCGGGGCGGCGACATCGAGGCGCAGATCGTTTCCCTGTCCGAGCGCTTCGGCTTCGCCCGGCCCAAGCTGGGCGGGGAGGATATCTTTGTCCCCGGCAGCGCTTTGAAGGGCGCCTTTGTGGGGGACACCGTCATCCTCACGGACCTGCAAAAGCGGGACAAGGGTCCCAGCGGCCGGGTCAAGCGCATTGTGGCCCGGTCCGAAGAGCCTATGACCGGCACTGTCCACATGGACGAGGAGGGCAAGCGGGTCACCCCCGACGGCTCTCTCCGGTATGACCTGAGCATTGCGGGAAGCCTTAACGGCGCCAAAGACAAGGATAAAGTCCTCATCAAGCCCCTGCAGGACAGCCGGGGGGATTGGACCCAGGCGGAGATCCTCTCCGTGTTCGGCACGGGGGAGAGGGCCCGGGTCTGCGCCGACGCCATCATCGTCCGCTGCGGCATCCCCACAGAGTTCCCCCCGGAGGTGATGGCCCAGGCGGAGGAGATCTCCAAAATGACTGTCACCCAGGAGGACATCGACCAGCGGCTGGACCTGCGGGACGAGCCTATCTTCACCATCGACAGTGCTGATGCCAAGGACCTGGACGACGCCATCTCCGTCCACAAAACGGTGGACGGCTACACCCTGGGGGTGCACATCGCTGATGTATCCCACTATGTCAAGGCTGGCACCCCCATCGACCAAGAGGCCTTCCGCCGGGGCACCTCGGTCTATTTCGCAGACCGGGTCATTCCCATGCTGCCAGAGGCCCTTTCCAACGGGGTGTGCTCCCTGAACGCAGGCACGGAGAAGCTGACCTTCTCCGCCCTGATGGACTTTGACAACGAGGGAAACATGCTGGATTACCGCTTTGAAAAGGCGGTCATCAATTCCAAAGTGCGTGGTGTCTACGCCGAGGTGAACACCATCCTGGACGGCACCGCCACCCAGGAGATTCTGGACAAGTACGCCCCGGTCATGGACAGCCTGATGGCGGCCAACGAGCTGTACCATGTCTTCCAAGAGGCCGCTCGCCGCCGGGGCAACATGGACCTTTCCAGTGACGAGACCAAGTTCGTCCTGGATGAGAACGGTGTGTGCGTTCAGCTGCTGCCCCGCACCACCGGCGAGGCCGAGCAGCTCATCGAGCAGATGATGATTGCCGCCAACATTGCCGCTGCGAAGGCTGCCCTGAAAGCGGAGATCCCCTTCCTGTACCGGGTCCATGAACGGCCCCAGCCTGACCGCGTGGATGAGCTGGCCGAGCTGCTGGAACGCCTGGGCATCCCCTGCCGGGAGCTGCGCAAGGGAAAGCCCTCCACCAAGGACTTTGCCGCTATTCTGGACCGGGTGAAGGACACGCCGCGGGCCTCTCTGGTGAATCAGCGGGTGCTGCGCACCATGGAGAAAGCCCACTATGCTGACCGGGAGATTGGCCACTTTGGCCTGGCGCTGGGAGAGTACAGCCACTTCACCTCGCCCATCCGCCGCTATCCCGACACCTCCATCCACCGGATCTTGAGCGACCTGGTGGCGGGGGCGGACCAGACCACGCTGAAGAAACGCTATGGGGAGTTTGCCACGCTGTCCGCTGCCGAATCCTCCAAGACAGAGGTGCGGGCCGTCACTGGCGAGCGTTCCGCCGAGGACTGCTATATCGCCGAATATATGAAGGCCCATCTGGGAGAGCGCCACATGGGCATCATCAGCGGCGTGACGCCCAAGGGCATCTTTGTCAAGCTGGAGAACAATGCGGAGGGCTTTGTCAGCCTCAACGACTTTGAAAACTGTGAATTTGAATACGATGGAGAAGTCTCCCATCGGGATCTGCGCTCTGGCCGGGTTCTGATGATGGGTGAGGAGATCGGTATTATTGTAGCCGCCGCCGATGTGGCAACAGGCCGTGTGGACTTTATGCCCCAAGAACCCTGAGCGGAATCCGTCATAAAGAAAAATGCCCCCTCATAGGTATCACTATACCGGACAAACAGGGGGCGTATTTTCTATGAAGGACTTTTTGCTTTCGGCGGTGCTGGGGTTTGCGGCCCTGGCGCTTGTCAACCTGTGCGGGGACTATACAGGGGTTCTGGTGCCCCTCAACCGTTTGAGCATAGGGGCGGCAGGGCTGCTGGGTGTTCCTGGGGTCACGCTGCTGGTGCTGTTGAACGCCCTGCTGTGAAGGGCGGGTTTGGCCGATGGAAAAAGAGAGGATGTTTCAAATGCTGCTCATTCATGCCAACTATCTGGATGAAGATTTCCAGCTCGTTCAAGGGGATATTGAGATTCAGGAGGGGAGAATCCTGCGGGTGGGCAAGGACCTGCCCAGGGGAGAAGAGGACCTGGCGGTGGACTGCGAGGGGAGCTACACCATCGTGCCCGGCTTTGTGGATGTGCACATCCACGGCTGCGGCGGTGCGGACACCTGCGATGGCACCCGGGAAGCCCTGGAGGCCATGGCCCGCTTCCTGCTGCAGCGGGGCGTCACCTCTTTCTGTCCCACCACCATGACCACGGGGCGGGAGACCATCGAGAGGGCCCTGCTGGCCGCCAAAGATATGATGGACCACCCTATGGAGGACGGCGCCCGGGTGGTGGGCGTGAACATGGAGGGCCCCTTTATCGCCAAGGAGAAAAAGGGAGCCCAAAAGGAGGAAGACATCCTTTCCCCGGACTTTGAGCTGTTCCGGCACTTCTATGACTTGAGCGGCGGTATCGTCCGGCTGGTGGATATCGCCCCCGAGCAGCCTGGCGGCTATGCGTTTGCGGAAAAGGCCAGCCAGTTGTGCACCGTGTCCATCGCCCACACCACCGCCGGTTATGAGCAAGCCAAGCGGGCCTTTGACAGCGGTGTCACCCACGCCACCCACCTGTTCAACGCGATGAATGGCTTAAGCCACCGGGCCCCCGGTGTGGTGGGCGCGGTGTTTGAGGACAGCCGGGTGAGAGGAGAGCTGATCTGCGACGGGTTCCACATTCACCCCGCTGTGCTGCGCACCGCCTTCCGGGTGCTGGGAGACCGGGCCCTGGTGGTCAGTGACTCTATGCGGGCCAACGGCATGCCGGAAGGGGAGCCCTTTGACCTGGGAGGCCAGATGGTTACCGTCCATGAGGGAAAAGCTACCCTGGCCGACGGCACCCTGGCCGGGTCTGTTTCCAACCTGCATCAGGAAGTAAAAAACCTGGTTTCCTTCGGCATCCCCTTTGCCCAAGCGGTGAAGGCTGCCACACTGATCCCTGCCCAGGCCATTGGCATGGAAGAGGAAATCGGCAGCATTGTCCCCGGAAAACGGGCTGACCTGGTTGTGCTGGATGAGCATTTGAACATTGCCGCCGTGTATCATTGAGGCATTGGCGCAAATCCTAAGGGAAAGGAGGTGAGGCCGTATGGTGCTGTGTTTTTCCGCCACAGGAAACAGCCGCCTTGCGGCGCAGGTTTTGGCGGGAAAGCTGGGGGATGAGCTGGTCTCGCTGAACGAGGTCTTTAAAGCGCGGAAAGAATGGGCGTTCCGGTCGGAAGCGCCGTATGTGCTGGTGGCTCCCATCTATGCCTGGCGGCTGCCAAAGCAAGTGGAGGCCTTTCTCAAGCGCGCCCGTCTCCTGGGGAACCGGCAGATCTATGTGCTCGCCACCATGGGCCAGTCCTCCGGGGCCGCGCGGGAATACTGCAAGGCCGCCGTTGAGGGGAACGGCATGGCCTTTATGGGGTTCCAAGGCATTGTCATGCCGGACAACTATATGGTGTCCTACCCCATGCCAAGCAGGGAAGAAGCGGCCTCTATCATCAGAGCCGCCCTTCCTGTTCTGGCGCAGGCCGCGGCAGCCATTCAGAAGGGGGAGCCCCTTCCTAACAGGCGGCACAGCCCCGTGGGTCGTTTGTTATCCGGGCCGGTAAACTGGAGCTTCAACCGTTTTATGGCCAACAGCCGCTCCTTTCGGGTGTCAGATGCCTGCGTCCAGTGCGGGAAGTGTGTCAGGGAGTGCCCTGTCAACAACATTGCGCTGGAGCAGGGAGCCATCACCTTTGGGACCCGCTGTATGTTTTGCCTGGGATGTATCCACAAATGCCAGGTCCACGCTATCGACTATAAGGGAAGGGGGAGGAAAAACGGCTATTACACCTGCCCTTCCCTGGAGGAAGTCCTCCCATAGCCGGGAAGGGAATCTCCCACTGGCCTTCTCTCTTATCACAACACAAATGTCCCCCCTCCCGAGCGGGAGGGGGGACATTTGTGTTGCAGGTTCTTTGTGGCGGGGCTTACCGGGTGAAGTAAAGCATGTTGTTCAGCAGGCGGCTTTGGGGCCCGTAAAGCCAGTAGCCGTCCACATACAAGTTCACGGAGCCGCCGCCGTCAAAGTTTACTGCGTCTTGGCAGCCGAAGGCCAACATGATCTGCGCAAGGGTGGGAAGGTTGGTGTTGGCCTCCACCAGCACCATGGCCCCGTTAGAACGGACGCCCGCGCACACGCGCTGCGTGTTTCCAGAGGTGACGCCATAGCTGAAGCCCTCCTCCTCATAGGTGGAATAGCCGCCATAGACTTTTCCCCCCTTGACAATGCGGGGGCCGGCGCCAATGGAAATCTCCGGGTCAAAAGAGAGCTCGCTGCCAGAAGCGTCCACATACTGCCGGCTGGTCTCGATGGTCATGCCAACTTTGCAGGAATCAAAGAAGCTGCCTTCGTACTGCCGGCGGGCCCGCTGGCACAGCACATAGCCGCCCTCCGGGATTGTCACGTTTTCGGCGTAAGTGTACACTGCGGTGATCACGCCGTTTGCGTCCACCACCACAGCGTCCCGGGTGTAGAAATTCAGCGTGGTGCCCCAGTCCCGGGTCATAATCAAGCGTGTGGCGTCTGAGCTGCTGCTGGGCCATTTGTTCACGCCCACCTTTTCAAAGGAGGCCACTTCTGCGCCGGATTCATCCACCAGGGTGGCGGTGAAGAAGGTGGAGAAGCTCTCCACGGAAAAGTCGCCGGAGGGCGACATGACCAAGGCGGCCTTTTCCGGGGCATAGGTGTTATCCACCGTGAGCACCCGCCCATCACTGATCAATGTGCCCAGGGGGGTATAGTCATCCATGTTGAAGAACGCGCCGTTTACAGCAATCGTGGCCCCCGTGCGCTGGATGATGGACGAGGCGCTTTCCCGCCCATCCACCATGTTTTGCGCCATCGCCAGCCCGGCGTTGAAATCGTCCGGGAAAAAGACCAAGGCCCTTGTGGCCACGCCGTTGACGCGCTTCTGCACGATGATGTAGTCGCCATGCTTGCAGTTTTGCAGGAATTTGTAAACGATCGAGGCCGCCTCTGCCCGGGTGGCGCGTCCAGTGGGGCGGAACATGCGGGTGTCTGCGTCGCCGCTAATCACGCTGGCTTGTTGGCACAGGCGCACAGCCTCTGTTGCCCAAGAGGCAATTTGGCCCTGATCCCGGAAAGTCATTGCGCTGTTGATGTTGGGGAACTGCTTGCCCGTGCTCTCCGCCAGGTTTTTCACCATCACCGCCATCTCCTGGCGGGTAACCGCCCGCTCTGGCCGGAAGGTGTTGTCCTCATAGCCGTTGGCCACGCCGGTTTCCACTGCCCAGTTGATGTACCGGTTCCCCCAATAGGAGCTCTTCACATCGCTGAAAGAGCTGGAAAAGGTGTATTGCGACAAATCTGTGGCGGAAAGGGTTGCCTTTGCCAGCATGGTGACAAAGGCGGCGCGGGTGAGCGTGGCCTTGGGGGAGTAATTCCCGTCCCCCGTGCCGGACACGATGCCCTGGTCTGCCAGGGAATTCACGGCCTGGCTGTACCAAGCGTTCGAGGGCACATCATAAAATGAAGCGGCCTGCGCCCCCAAAGGCAGGCCCGCCGCAAAGAGCAGCACGCACAGCCACAGGGAAAGCGTTTTTTTCATTTTCTTTTTCATTTCATCATTCTCCTCCTCGCTGCATGGAAAATCACTTTACATAATATACCATCTTTCCGTCAAAAAGTCCACCTTTTTTGGAAAATTAGAAAAGATCTCCTGCCTTCTGCGAATTTAATTGCAATTTTCCCTGCTTTCCTGTAATATAAAAGCAGCCATCCGTGTACCTTTGAAAGGGGCCCTGCCCCTGTGCGCGGAACAGCGAAAAAACGTAGCTTGGAGGGAATTGTTATGATCTGTCCCAAATGCGGAAGGGTAATCCCCGATGGTACGCAGTGTCCCTGCGGCGCGCCACTGCTTTCGTCCAACCCGGCAGTAAACGTCATCAAGACACTGGGCTCCTCGCCTAAGTTCCTGGCGGTGGCCATCTTGTACTCTGTGGCGGCCCTCTTTTCTGCTGTGTCTGTCTTCAACACAGATGCACTTGCAAGCCCGCTCTATTATTACGCAGCCAATTACGGCTTGAACTCTGATGCTTTCTACACGGTGATGGAAGCGGCGGAAGGGGGCGGCATTGCAGGCGCAGTGATTGGGCTGATCCCCGCTATTTTGATTGGGGTGTCTATTTGGCTGTTTTATGTCAGCTGCCGCAACGTGCAGACAGGCAATGTTTCCACAGCAGGGCTGACCATCTGCAAGGTGATTTCCTATATCGGCCTGGTAGGCGTGTGCCTGTTGATCCTGCTGCTGGTGATCTGCTTCTTTCTCGTGCTTTTTGCGGTGGGGGGCAGCGGCGATCTCTACTCCAGCTATTATTCTTATGGCTATGGCGACGGCGTCGTGGCCGCGGTGATGGCTTTGCTTATCTTTGTCCTGCTGGTGGCTTTGGCAGTGCTTGCCCTATTGTTGGTCTATGAAATCTGCGTTATCAAAACGATCAACCGCATTAAGGCTTCCGCTCTGCACGGTGTGCCGGATAACCGCGTGCCCAGGTTTTTGACTGTCTTTATGATGATAATGGGCGTGCTCAACGGCTTGAGCGGCTTGGTGGCCTTGCTTACAGCGCCTCTGGGCGGCCTGGCCTCGTTGGCAGCTGCCGCGTGCATGGTCCTTATGTCACTGCTTCTGGGCGACTACCGCCGTCAGATGACCATGCTGCTGTATCCTCCGGTGCAGCCGGTTTATCCCCAGCCCCCCATGCCGCCTTATCCGCCCCAGCAGTAAGGCTGGAGCGAAAAGTTCCTCATGCGGAAGGAGGGGTTGCAATGCTTTGCCCCAAATGTGGCAGGATGCTGCCGGATGGAGTGCCCTGCCCCTGCGGCGCGCCTTTGCGTTCCACCAATCCGGCGGTCAACCTGATTAAAACCTTAGGCGTTTCCGCGAAGCTTTTGGCAGCGGCTGTCCTGTATTCCGCAGTGGTGTTCTTGGGCCTGCTTTCGCTTTTAGGGGTGGGAGCGGTGACCAGCCCCCTGTATTACATTGGCGCAAGCGGCGCCATCACTCCCGAGGACTTTGAGGAGCTGGTGCGGGCTATGGACCAGGCCACAGGTCTTTCGGGAATTCTGTTCGCCGCCCCAGCAGCTTTGTCCGCGGCGGCGCTGTGGCTGTTTTACGCGGCCTGCCGCAACAGAAAGACAGGAAATGTCTCCACAGCGGGCCTCACCATTTTTCAGGTGATGGCCTATATCCAGTTGGCGGTTTATTGCTTGCTTGCCTTCCTCCTCCTGGTGTTGGGGATATTTTCCGTGGTTTCAGCGGCTTCCATGCCAGAGGTCCCCTATTATGTGAACGGGGAAAATTACGGCGCTGCCCCACTGGAAATGGTGGTCGGCATGTTTGTGCTTTTGATCCTTATGATGGGCGGCTTTTGCGCCCTTTGGATCGCTTTTGCTGTCTGTGCCGTTAAGACGCTCAACCGCATCAAAGCAACCGCGGCCACCGGTGTTCCTGACAACCGTGTGCCAGGGCTGCTTACGGGGTTTATGATGGTGATTGCGGTATTCGGGATACTGTATGGCATGATGTTCTGCATGATGTTCCCTGTGCTGGGCCTGCAGATGCTGTGTTCCGCCGTTGCCATGATCCTTTTGTCCCGGCTTCTCAGCGAGTACCGCCGGAAGATGACCTTCCTGTGCTACCCGCCGGCTTTCCCGGCCTACCCCGTGGGGCCAGTGCTGCCCCGCCCACCGGTTCCGCCTCAATATCCCAGCGGCCCAAAGCCACGGTAAGGGGGAATTTGAAAAGTTTCCTAAGCCACCCTTCCCCAGAGGTTTTGCGGTTGCTGAAAAGAAAAAGCAAGGGCCCTCCCGTTTATAGGGAGAGCCCTTCAGCCTGTAGAAAAACCTGCTCCGGCAATTAAGCCAGAGCAGGTTTTTTGCTTGGAAACGAAAGCGGAAACGGAAAAAGCATCAAAACAACAGCTACACTTTTCCCCCATCCTGTTC
>NZ_JAOTNT010000017.1:0-18761 GCF_025630755.1 Acutalibacter sp. LFL-21
ACAGGATGGGGGAAAAGTGTAGCTGTTGTTTTGATGCTTTTTCCGTTTCCGCTTTCGTTTCCAAGCAAAAAACCTGCTCTGGCTTAATTGCCGGAGCAGGTTTTTCTACAGGCTGAGGGACCCTTCCCCCAGAAGGGTCCCTTTGCTTTCCCGGCGGGGCGCCTTCCAAAAGGAACGGGGCCTGGGCGCGGGATTGATTGACAAATCCGCCTGTTTCCTATAAAATATAATGGTTAAGCACGCTGAAGTGAAAGCGCCCCAAGAGGGTGGCGCGTGTTTCGCGGAAAAACAAGTTTTGAACGGGAGAAAAGGACATGAGCTTTCAGATTCTGGGCACGGGCAGCTTTGCGCCGGAAAAGGTTGTGACAAACGAAGACCTTTCCCACATGGTAGAGACCTCGGACGAGTGGATCACAAAACGGGTGGGCGTGAAGCAGCGCCATGTCTGCACCACAGAGACCGCCACCGACATGGGCGTGGAGGCGGCCCAGCGCGCCCTGGAGAACAGCGGCGTCAAGCCCGAGGAGCTGGATATGATCATCGCAGCCACCATCAGCGCGGACACCATCTCCCCCGGCCTGGCGGGCATGGTGCAGAACCGCCTGGGCGCCGGCAGTTGCCCCTGTTTTGACATCAACGTGGCCTGCCCGGGCTTTCTCTATGCCCTGGATGTGGCCGACGGCTTTTTTGCCAGGGGCCGGGTGAAGAAGGTGCTGGTGGTCAGCTCCGAGCGCATGAGCGGCCTGATCGACTGGGCCGACCGGAGCACCTGCGTCATCTTTGGCGACGGCGCCGGGGCCGCCGTGCTGGGCGAGGGGGATGGCTACCTGTCCTCGGTGCTGACCACCAAGGGCGGGGAGGACGTGATCTCCATTCCCACCAAGTGGGACAACTCCCCCTTCTACGAGAACCCGCTGAAGAAAAACGTGGTGAACATGCAGGGCCAGGAGACCTATAAATTCGCCGTCACCTCTATGGTGCGAGATGTGCGCCAGGTGATGGAGGAGGCCGGCATTACCGGCGAGCAGGTGAAGGCCGTCATCCCCCACCAGGCCAATTACCGCATTATCAACGAGGCCCGGCGGCGCCTGCCGGAGATTGCCCCGGAGAAGTTCCTCATCAACATCGACCGCTATGGCAACACCTCCTCCGCCAGCGAGCCCATCCTGCTGGATGAGGCCAACCGCCAGGGCCTGCTGCAGCGGGGCGACTATGTGGTGCTCACCGCCTTTGGCGGCGGGCTTTCCACCGCGGCTTGCGTAGTGAGATGGTGAGGTCTCACCATCTCACCGCGAGTTTTCCTTCGAGATGCGAAACATCTCGATTTTGGCAGGAGCTGCCAAAACCGCCAAACATCGCCCCGGGTTTTCCTGTAAGGTGCGAAACGCCGGGGTTTTGGCGGAAGGCACGCCAAAACCGGAAAATATCCCGCTTTCGCTTGGCGGGGGAAGGGCCAACACAGTTTGGCCCCGGCCGCCAAAGCGGGGAGCGATCTTGAGACAGTTGCTTTTTAGCTAGTATATAAGACACTTTAAGGCGGGCCCAGCCCGCCGGGAAAGGATGGAATGTCATGATTAAAACGCCCATCTGCGACCTTTTGGGCATAGAGTACCCCATTTTCCAGGGCGGCATGGCCTGGATCTCCGATGGAAAGCTGGCGGCGGCCGTCTCCAACGGCGGCGGCCTGGGGATCATCTCCGCCATGAACGCCAATGCCGAGTACCTGAAAAAGCAGATCGACCTGGCCCGCAGCCTGACCGACAAGCCCTTTGGCGTGAACATCATGCTGATGTCCCCCTTCGCCGAGGAGGTGGCCCAGCTGGTGGCCCAGGAGAAGGTGGCCGTGGTGACCACCGGCGCGGGCAACCCTTCCCGCTACATGCCCATGTGGCTGGAGGCCGGCATCAAGGTCATCCCCGTGGTGGCCAGCGTGGGCATGGCCAAGCTGGTGACCAAGGCCGGGGCCGCGGCCATCATCGCCGAGGGCGGCGAGTCCGGCGGCCATGTGGGCGATTTGACCACCATGGTGCTGGTGCCCCAGGTGTGCGACGCCACCCACCTGCCGGTGCTGGCGGCCGGCGGCATTGGCGACGGCCGGGGCATCGCGGCGGCCTTCATGTTGGGGGCCCAGGGCGTGCAGGTGGGCACCCGGTTCCTGGTGGCCGAGGAGTGCGGCGTCCATCCCAACTATAAAAAGAAGGTCTTAAAGGCCAATGATATCGCCACCATGGTCACTGGCAAGCGGCTGGGCCATCCGGTGCGGCAGATTAAGAACCAGTTCGCCAAGGATTACGCCAAGGCCGAGTACAGCCAGATCTCCGATGAGGAGCTGGAGAAGCTGGGCAGCGGCGCCCTGTACCGGGCCGCCGTGGAGGGCGACGAGAAGACCGGCGACTTTTTGGCCGGGCAGATCGCCGGCATGGTGAATAAAGAGCAGCCCGCCGCCGAGATCATCCAGGAGATGTTCCAGCAGGCGGAAGAGGTGCTGAAAGGAGCGGGCAAATGGGTAAGATAGCCTTTGTGTTCGCTGGGCAGGGCGCCCAGTACAGCGGCATGGGCCAGTCCCTCTGCGAGGTGAGCCCCGCCGCCCAGGCCGTGTTTGACACGGCGGACAAGCTGCGCCCCGGCACCAGCCAGCAGTGCTTTACCGCCCCAGCGGAGGAACTCTCTATTACCGAGAACACCCAGCCCTGCCTCTACTGCGTGGACCTGGCCGCGGCCAAGGCCCTGGAGGAGGCGGGCGTTTCCCCGGACTATGTGGCGGGCTTCTCCCTGGGGGAGATTGCGGCCCTGAGCTTTGCCGGGGTGTTCGCGCCGGAGCAGGGCTTCGGCTTTGTGTGCAAGCGGGGAAAGGCCATGCAGGCCGCCGGGGAAGCAAACCCCGGGGCCATGGCCGCGGTGCTCAAGCTCTCGAACCAGCAGGTGGAGGAGCTGTGCGCCGGGTTTGAGAAGGTGTGGCCCGTCAACTACAACTGCCCCGGCCAGCTGGTGTGCGCCGGGGAGAAATCCCAGATCGAGGAATTCTGCAAGAAAGTGGAAGAGGCCGGCGGCCGGGCCAAGCTGCTGGCAGTCAGCGGCGGGTTCCACTCCCCCTTTATGGAGAGCGCCTCCCAGACCTTGAAAGAGGTGCTGGAGCCTTTGGAACTTTCTGAGGCCAAGGTGCCGGTGTACGCCAATTTCAACGCCCAGCCCTACACCCAGGCTGCCGCCAAGGAGCTGCTGGTGGACCAGGTGAAGAGCCCGGTGCGCTGGCAGGAGACCGTGGAGCGGCTGTGCGGGCTGGGGGTGGACACCTTTATCGAGTGTGGCCCCGGCAAGACCCTGTGCGGGCTCATCCGCAAGACGGTCAAAGGTGTCACCGTGCTGAACGTGCAGGACGGGGAAACCCTGAAGGCGGCAGTGGAGGCCGTGAAGGCCCAGGGCTGAACCAGCCCGAAAAGCCCCCGCGGGGGCTCTCTTGATAGTTGCTGTAAAGAGACCGCTGTTCCATCATTTTTAAGAAAGAAAAAGCAAAGAAGCCGTCCGGACGCTTTGCCAAAGCGGGGACGGGCAGGAGGTCAATGAAAATGAAGCTGGAAGGAAAGATCGCGCTGGTCACCGGGGCTTCCCAGGGGCTGGGCAGGGCCATTGCCCTGAAGCTGGCGGCCAACGGCGCGGACGTGGCTATCATCTATGTGGGGCCGGAAGAGCCCGCCCTGGAGACCAAGGGCGGGATTGAGGCCCTGGGACGCCGGGCTGTGTGCTATCCCTGCGATGTGCGGGACGAGCAGGCCGTGGAGGCCACCGTGGCCCAGGTGAAAAAGGACCTGGGCAAGGTGGATATCCTGGTGAACAACGCCGGCGTCACCCGGGACGGCCTGATGGTCACCATGAAGGACGAGGACTACGACATGGTGCTGGATATCAACTTAAAGGGCGCTTTCCACATGATCCGTGCCTGCTACCGGGACTTTATGCGCAAGCGCTCCGGCAAGATCATCAACATCAGCTCCATCGCGGGCTTGGTGGGCAACGTGGGCCAGGTAAACTACGCCGCCAGCAAGGCGGGGCTCATCGGCCTTTCCAAGAGCGTGGCCAAGGAGCTGGGCAGCCGGGGCGTGTGCTGCAACTGCATTGCCCCCGGGTTTATTGAGACCGTCATGACCAAGGACATCAAAGAGGACAACCCCCTGCTGGTGCAGGTGCCCATGCGGAAGATGGGCACCCCCGAGGACGTGGCCAACGTGGCCCTGTTCCTGGCCTCCCCCGAGAGCGACTACATCACCGGGGAGACCATCCGCGTGGACGGAGGGCTGGCCATATGAGAAGAGTTGTAGTAACCGGCATGGGCTGCGTCACCCCCGTGGGCAACGACGTGCCCTCCTTTTGGGAGAGCCTGAAAGCGGGCAAGTGCGGCATTGGCCCCATCACCCACTTTGACACCGCGGACCACAAGGCCAAGGTGGCCGCCGAGGTGAAGGACTTCAACCCCCTGCAGTACATGGAGAAGTCCGACCTGCGCAAGTACGATATCTTCTGCCAGTACGCTATGGCCGCCGCCACCCAGGCTGTGGAGGAGAGCGGCGTCAAGGGCACCCTGCCCCCCGAGCGCATCGGCACCTACTTCGGCTCTGGCATTGGCGGCATGCACACCTTTGCCGAGGAGCAGAAAACCCTGATGGAGAAAGGCCCCCGCCGGGTGTCCCCCTTCTTCGTGCCCGGCATGATTATCAACATGGCCGGGGGCCTTATCGCCATCAAGTACAATTTCCAGGGGGCTTCCATCCCCATTGTCACCGCCTGCGCCACGGGCAACAACGCCATCGGCGAGGCCTACCGGGCCATCAAGCACGGCTATCTGGACGCGGTGCTCACCGGCGGCGCCGAGGCGGCCATCATCCCCATTGGCGTGGCGGGCTTTAGCAACATGAAGGCCCTCTCCACCCAGGAGGACCCCTCCATCGCCTGCACGCCCTTTGACGCCCGCCGCAGCGGCTTCGTTATGGGCGAGGGCGCCGGGGCCCTGATGCTGGAGGAGTACGAGCACGCCGTGGCCCGCGGGGCTAAGATTTACGGCGAGCTGTGCGGCTACGGCGTCACCTGCGACGCCTACCACATCACCGCGCCCCAGCCCGACGGCCAGGGCGGCGCCGCCGCCTTGAAGATGGCCCTGGAGGAGGCCGGCGGCTGTGAGGACTACTCCAAGCTGTACATCAACGCCCACGGCACCAGCACCCCCCTCAATGACGCCTGCGAGACCAAGGCCATCAAGACGGCCCTGGGCGAGGAGGCCGCCCACAAGTGCATGGTGTCCTCCACCAAGTCCATGACGGGCCACATGCTGGGCGCCGCCGGGGCCGTGGAGGCCATTGCCTGCGTGCTGGCCGTGAAGGAGGGCGTTGTGCCCCCCACCATCGGCTATCAGGAGCCCGACCCGGAGTGCGACCTGGACTATGTGCCTAACCAGGCCCGCCAGGCCCAGGTGGACCTGGCGCTGTCCGCCTCCCTGGGCTTTGGCGGCCACAACGCCTATCTTGCTTTCCGGAGGGTTTGAGCTATGGATGTAAAGAAGATCGAGAGCTTGGCAAAGCTGATGAAAGAGACCGGCCTGACCGGCCTGGAGCTGGTGGAGGACGGCCAGCAGCTGCGCCTGGAGCGCCAGGTGGAAGTGGTGGCCGCCCCCGTGGCGGCCGCTGTTCCCGCGGCTCCGGTCCCGGCAACGGGGGCCGAGGCGCTGGGCGTCACCCACGAAGAGCCCGCCCCGGTAAAGGAGGGCACGTTGGTGCTGGCCCCCACGGTGGGGGTGTTCTACTCTGCCCCCGGCCCGGACGCCCGTCCCTTTGTGGAGGTGGGCGACCAGGTGAAGAAGGGCGACACCCTGTGCATCATCGAGGCCATGAAGCTGATGAACGAGATCCCCGCCGAGGTGGACGGCACTGTGGCGGAGATCTGCGTGGGCAACGGCCAGGTGGTGGAGTTCAACCAGCCGCTGTTCCGCATCGTGTAAGGGGCCGCACTTGTCTCGCCTAAACCCGAGCGCGGGCTTTCCAGTTAGCGTCTCTCAGAAAACCCCGGCGCCTTTAAGCGCCGTGCGCGGCTTGTCCCGCGCGGCCACGCGCCGGCTTGAGAGGGGGAAATGTACAAGTGAGCCAAAAATCCAGTGTTTATGCGGGTTCCAGCATTTGTGCATATGAGCGAGAGAAAAACTCTTGAGCAAGTGAAAACCGTTTTCACTCGTTCACCTGAGCAAATGAAAAAACCTAGATAAAACCTAGCTTTTTTCTTCATTTGTTCACTTTCTCATTTCAAGTAGGAAACTGTGTCCATTGCAACAGGAGGAACGTCTGTATGAATAAAGAAGAGATCAAAAAGATCCTCCCCCACCGGGAGCCCATGCTGCTGGTGGACGAGGTGGAGCTTATCGACGGGGTGGCCCACGGCAAGTGCCACATCAAGGGGGACGAGTACTTCCTTCAGGGGCACTTTCCCGGCAACCCGGTGGTGCCCGGGGTCATCCAGTGCGAGATGATGGCCCAAAGCGCCTGCGTGCTGCTGGCAAGCGGCGCCGCAGAGGGCTGCACCCCCATGTTCACCTCTCTGGACAAGGTGAAGTTCCGGGGCCAGGTAAAGCCCGGCGACACCCTGGAGACCGAGTGCGAGATCACCCGGCAGCGGGGCAATTTCTACTTTGCCAAGGGCAAGGGCTCGGTAAACGGCAAAGTGTGCGTCAGCGCGGAGTTCTCCTTCGCCCTGGTGAAATCCGAATAAGGGGCGGCCGCCCCTTTGCGGAAAGGATGAAAGCATGTGTTCACAAAAATTCTGATTGCCAACCGGGGGGAGATCGCCATTCGGGTCATCCGGGCCTGTAAGGAAATGGGCATCTCCACCGTGGCGGTGTATTCCGAAGCCGACCGGGAAAGCCTGCATGTGGCCCTGGCGGACCAGGCCATCTGCATTGGCGGCGCCCGGGCCGAGGAAAGCTATCTCAACGGGGAGCGCATTGTCAGCGCGGCCCTGGCCACCCACGCCCAGGCCATTCACCCGGGCTACGGCTTCCTTTCGGAAAACGCGGAGTTTGCCGCCCTGTGCAAGCAGTACGGCATTGTGTTCATCGGCCCCCCGGCAGAGGTGATCTCCCACATGGGGGACAAGGACACGGCCCGGCGGCTGATGAAGGAAAACGGGGTGCCCACCACCCCGGGCACCGACATCCTGAAGGACGCCGGGGAGGCCAAGAAGGCCGCGGAGCAGATCGGCTATCCCGTGCTCATCAAGGCCAGCGCCGGGGGCGGCGGCAAGGGCATTCGCCTGGTAGAGCGCCCCGAGGACATGGAGCGGGCCTTCCAGACGGCCTCCAGCGAGGCGGAAAAAGCCTTTGGGGACGGCCGCATGTACATGGAGAAGTACCTGGACCCGGTTAAGCACATCGAGGTGCAGCTGCTGGCCGACGAAGAGGGGAACATTGTCTGCCTGGGCGAGCGGGAGTGCTCTATCCAGCGGAACAACCAGAAGCTCATCGAGGAGTCCCCCTCCCCGGCGGTGACGCCAGAGCTGCGGGCCAGGCTGATGGACACCGCTGCCCGGGCGGCCAAGGCCTCTCACTATGTAAACGCCGGCACGGTGGAGTTCCTGATGGACCGGGACCACAATTTCTATTTTATGGAGATGAACACCCGGCTGCAGGTGGAGCACCCGGTCAGCGAGCTGGTGACGGGCGTGGACATTGTCAAGTGGCAGATCCGCATTGCCGCCGGGGTGCCCCTGGACTTTACCCAGAAGGACATCCGCGTGCAGGGGGCGGCCATCGAGTGCCGCATCAACGCCAAGGGCCCGGGCAAGGTGGGCTTTTTCCACACCCCTGGCGGCCCCTGGGTGCGGTTTGACACCTTCCTGTACGAGGGGTATGAGATCCCCCCCTATTACGACAGCATGCTGGGCAAGATGATCGTCTACTCCTCCACCCGGGAGGAGGCCATCCGCAAGATGATGGCCGCCCTCAGCGAGCTGGTGGTGTGGGGCACCCAGAACAACATTGAGGACCAGATTGAGATTATCCGGGACGAGCGCTTTAAAAAGGGCGACTACTACACGGATTTTATGAAGACGTTCCAGGGGCCGGGGAACTGACCCCGCCGGAGCGCGAAAGGTAAAGAAGGGTGATGGCTATGAATTTGATGGGCCTGTTCCGCTCGCCCCAGAACGAGCTGGAAAAGGGCGGCAAGCCGGTGCCGGAAGAGGACGCCGGCATCCGCACCACCTGCCCCCACTGCGGGGTGCAGCTGCCCTTGAGTGAATTGCAGGATAACCAGCAGGTGTGCACCGCCTGCGGGTATCATTTCCGCATCGGCCCTCGGGACCGGATTGGCTATCTGACAGACGAGGAGAGCTTTCAGGAGCTGTACGGCGACATGATGAGCCGGGATATCCTGGACTTTCCCGGCTATGACCAAAAGCTGCGCAACGCCAAGCTGGCCTCTCGGGAGAAAGAGGGCGTGGTGTGCGGCGCCGCCCGGGTGGGCGGCGAGCCCTGCGCCCTGTTCGTGATGGACCCCAATTTTATGATCGGCAGCATGGGCACCGTGGTGGGCGAGAAGATTACCCGCCTGTTCGAGTACGCCACCGAGCACTCCCTGCCGGTGGTGGGCTTTACCGTTTCCGGCGGGGCCCGCATGCAGGAGGGCATCCTCTCTTTGATGCAGATGGCCAAGACCAGCGCCGCCCTGCGCCGGCACTCTGACGCGGGCAACTTCTACCTGACGGTGCTCACCGACCCCACCACCGGGGGCGTCACCGCCAGCTTCGCTATGGACGGGGACGTGATTATGGCGGAGCCCGGGGCCACCATCGGCTTTGCCGGGGCCCGGGTCATCGAGCAGACCATCCGCAAAAAGCTGCCCCAGGGCTTCCAGAAGGCAGAGTTCCTCTTAGAGCACGGCTTTGTGGATTTAATCGTCCCCCGCACCCAGCAGAGGGAAGCCATTGCCAAGCTGTTGAAGCTCCACAGAAAGGGGGCGGCACAATGAGCGCCTATGAAAAAGTCCTGCTGGCCCGGGCCAAGGACCGGCCCACGGGGCTCTCATACATCGAGAACATCTTTGAGGACTTTATCGAGCTCCACGGGGACCGGCGCTTTGCCGACGACCCGGCCATTGTGGGGGGCATTGCCACCCTGAAGGGCCAGCCCGTCACCGTCATCGCCATTGACAAGGGCAAGGACATGCGGGAGCGGGTGAAGCGCAACTTTGGCTCTCCCAACCCAGAGGGCTACCGCAAGGCGCTGCGCCTGATGCGCCAGGCGGAGAAGTTCCACCGGCCGGTGGTGTGCTTTGTGGACACCGCCGGGGCCTTCTGCGGCATGGGCGCCGAGGAGCGGGGCCAGGGGCAGGCCATTGCGGAGAACCTGCTGGAGATGTCCGGCCTGAAGACCCCCATCGTCTCCATCCTGGTGGGAGAGGGCGGCAGCGGCGGGGCCCTGGCCCTGGCGGTGGCCGACCAGGTGTGGATTCTGGAGAACGCGGTGTACTCTGTCATCTCCCTCGAGGGCTGCGCCAGCATCCTGTGGAAGGACTCTAAAAAGGTGAAGGACGCCGCCGACTGCCTGCGGCTGACAGCCCAGGACATGGCGGACCTGGGCGTGGTGGAGCAGGTCTTCCCCGAGGACAAGGACTTTGCCGAGACCTACCGCCAGATCCAGGAGGAGTTGGAGCGCCTGCTGCCAGAGCTGCAGGCCCTGCCCGTGGAAGAGCTGCTGGAGAAGCGTTACCAGCGGTTCCGGAAATATTAAACCCAAAAGCCAAAAGGCCCGCTGCCAGGGAGCTTCCCAGCGGCGAGCCTTTTTTCACCACAAAAATCCCTTTCAGAGAAAGGAGCGGCGTTATGGAGAGGAACCATTCCCACCGCCCGGGCCCCCGCGGCTCCAGCCGCGGCGGCGGAGCGGGCAGGCCCGGCCAAAAGGCCAAGCCATCCAGAGAGGTGCCCGCGGCCCCCAGCCAGGGGGCGGGCGCGCCCTGCCCGGTGTACCGCAAGTGCGGCGGGTGCCAGCTGCAAAATTTAAGCTATCCCCGCCAGCTTGTTTGGAAACAGGACCGCTGCCAAAAGCTGCTGGGCAAGTTTGGGAAAGTCTCCCCCATATTGGGGATGGAGACGCCCTACCACTACCGCAACAAGGTGCAGGCGGCCTTTGCCTACGACAAGCGCCGGGGGAGGATCGTCAGCGGGGTGTACCAGTCCAGCACCCACAAGATCGTTCCTGTCGACTCCTGCCAGACCGAGGACGAAACCGCCGACCGGATCATCGTCTCCATCCGGGGGCTGTTGAGGGACTTCAAGCTCCAGGCCTATGACGAGAACACGGGCCGGGGCTTTCTGCGCCACGTGCTGGTAAAGCGGGGCTTTTCCACCGGCCAGGTGATGGTGGTGCTGGTGACGGGCACCCCCGTGTTCACCGCCAAAAAGCACTTTGTGGCAAAGCTGCTGGCCCTCCACCCGGAGATCACCACCATTTTGCAGAACGTCAACGACAAGCGCACCTCCCTGGTGCTGGGGGAGCGGGAAAAGGTCCTCTACGGCCCGGGGTACATCGTGGACGAGCTGTGCGGCTGCCGGTTCCGCATCTCGGCCAAGTCCTTTTACCAAATCAACCCCGTGCAGACAGAGGTGCTCTACAACAAGGCCATGGAGTTCGCGGGGCTTTCCGGCAGGGAGAAGGTGCTGGACGCCTACTGCGGCATCGGCACCATCGGCCTGGTGGCGGCCAAGCACGGCGCCGGACAGGTGCTGGGGGTGGAGCTGAACCCCGACGCGGTGAAGGACGCCATCCAGAACGCCAGGGAAAACGGCATGAAGAACGCCTGGTTCACCTGCGGGGACGCCGGGGCCTTTTTGGAAGAGGCCGCTCTGGAGCGGGAGCGGTGGGACGTGGTGTTTATGGACCCGCCCCGGGCTGGGGCCAGCCGGGAGTTCCTCACGGCCCTGTGCGCCTGTGCCCCCAAACGGGTGGTGTACATCTCCTGCGACCCGGAGACACTCTCTCGGGATTTGGGTATCCTCCAGGCCAACCACTACAAGATTGAGCAAATCCAGCCGGTGGATATGTTCCCCCACACCCAGCACATCGAGACAGTAGTGCTTTTGTCCAAACTTAACGCCAAGCAGCATATTGAGGTGGAGCTGAATCTGGACGAGCTGGATTTGACAGCGGCGGAGAGCAAGGCTACCTATGAAGAGATTAAGGAGTATGTGCTGGAAAAGCACGGCCTGAAGGTGTCCAGCCTGTATATCTCCCAGGTCAAACGGAAGTGCGGGCTGGATGTGGGGAAGAATTATAATCTGTCAAAGAAGGAAGATGCTAAGGTGCCACAGTGCCCCCCGGAAAAGGAAGCGGCGATTATGGAGGCACTAAAGCATTTTCAGATGATTTAAGGAATTCTGGAGCATTCAATTAACGATTAGCAGAGCTTGTAGAAGCGACCACCGATTGCTTAATAGTTGGTGGCCGCTTCTTTTTCTATTAGGAAAACAAATCACTGATTTTTATTTTCTCTATTTGATTAAGTTTATCACTGTTTAATTGTCTAGTAAAAGAACAGATATTTGGTTTCTAAACGCAAAATAAAATTTGCTTTTGCAAATATTTAATTTGCTAATCGGGTGGAGAATTTTGTGGATTTGTGTTATAATACAAGAAATATTAACGAAATCAGATGGGAGGGCTTCCGATGATGCGTATCAGTTACAATAAGCTTTGGAAGATGCTTATAGATAAAGAGATGAAAAAAAGCGATTTGAAGGAAAAAGCCGGCATTAGCTCTGCTTCCCTTGCAAAGCTCGGCAAAGGGGATGATGATAATATATTTTTTCAAAAATACAGTCAAATGAGTCGCTCGCAGAAAGGACTGGCTGGTGCGGGAGAATGGGAGACTTTGAAAAAGATGCTACCTGATTTTAAGGGTAAGCGTGTGCTTGATTTAGGATGCGGCTATGGATGGCACTGTATATATGCGATGGAAAACGGTGCTTCCTCTGTAGTAGGTGTTGATATTTCTCATAAAATGCTCGAAGTAGCAAAAGGAAAAACCCATTTTCCACAGATTGAATATGAATGCTGTGCCATAGAAGATGTGGATTTCCCAGAGGAGAGCTTTGATGTAATACTAAGTTCGCTTGCGTTTCATTATGTAGCAGACTATGAGAATTTAATAAAAAAGATATATAGGATGCTGAAGGCTGGTGGCAATTTAGTTTTTACAGTTGAACATCCTGTTTTTACTGCTCATGGAACACAAGACTGGTATTATAACGAAAAAGGAGAAATACTGCATTTCCCGGTGGACAATTATTATTATGAGGGCAAACGGACAGCTATGTTTTTGGAAGAAAAGGTTACAAAATATCATAGAACACTGACCACATATCTAAATACACTGCTTTCAAATAGTTTTATAATAAATCAGATTGTGGAGCCACAGCCGCCAGAGAACATGATGGATATTCCGGGGATGGCGGATGAAATGCGACGCCCAATGATGCTGATTGTATCGGCAAAAAAGAAGATGTAATAATATAGAAAAAATAAACGAGGAGTATGTAAATGAGATCAGAAAAAGAAATGATGGATTTAGTACTTTCTTTAGCAGAACAGGATGAACGTATTCGAATTGTGACCCTTGAGGGGTCACGCGCAAATATTAATATACCTAAAGATGAATTTCAGGATTATGATATTACATATTTTGTAAGTGATATAGAACCGTTTATATCTAATGATGACTGGCTTAATCAATTTGGGAATATTATAATGATGCAAAAACCGGAGGATATGGAACTATTCCCGGCTGAAGAGAAAGGCTACTCCTATATAATACTTTTTGATGATTATAATAAAATAGACCTTACCTTATTGCCCCTGGAAGAGTTGGGAAACTACCTGAATGACGATAAATTGATAAAGATTATTCTGGATAAGGATGGAAGGATTCAGCAAGCTGTAGTTCCGACCGACATGGATTATCATATAAGAAAACCCAGTGCCCGGGAATACGATGACTGCTGCAATGAATTCTGGAACACCACTACCTATGTGGTTAAGGGACTGTGCCGTAAGGAAATTTTATTTGCTATTGATCATTTTAATCAGATTGTTCGCCATGAGCTGCTGAGAATGATATCATGGAAGGTCGGCATCGAAACAGGCTTTAAATTAAGTGTAGGCAAGAACTATAAGTTTATTGAAAGGTATATATCCGAGGATTTGTGGGAGAAACTTTTGTCCACCTACCGGATGGATTCCTATGAAAACATATGGGAAGCATTATTTCTATGCCATCAATTGTTCAGGGCGGTATCCGGTGAGGTGGCGGAAAGGCTTCATTATGCCTATCCGGAGTATGATAGGAATATAACAAAATATACCAGGGACATGTATAAAAAATACACTGGTAAAACCGGCTGCCTGGATAGCACATATGCCGCTGATATAGAAGAGAGGCGGGAACAGTGATTACAGAAATGAAAGCAGGGCACCTGAAAGATATCGATAAACCCAGCGAACCATTTGAGGTGATAGGTAAGATTATACCGAGGTATGAAAACGAGAATTGGACCTTTACAGAATTACTCTATGAAGCGCCATATTTAAAAAGCTACCAAGACGAAGAGGATGAAGAGGATGAGGAGGCAGATTGCCTTGAATATATTGACAATACTGATAAGATAATATATCTTTACTACCAAGACGATAAATGCGTCGGAAAAGTTAAACTGCGAAAAAATTGGAACCGGTACGCTTATATAGAAGATATCGCCGTATGTAAGGATTTCAGGGGGCAAGGCATAGGCAGCGCGCTTATCAATATATCTATAGAATGGGCAAAGCATAAAAACTTGCATGGACTAATGCTTGAAACCCAGGACAATAACCTTATAGCTTGTAAATTCTATCATAATTGTGGTTTCAAAATCGGCTCCGTCGATACTATGTTATACGCCAACTTTGAAAACAACTTTGAAAAAGCTGTTTTCTGGTATTTAAGGTTTTAGAATGCAAGGAACAGTGAATTGGAGTTCGTCTTGTTATAATTAGCTTCTTGGGGTATCTTTAAATACTGTAGAAAAGAGGAAGGAAATAATAAATGGCTAAAATGAGAATATCACCGGAATTGAAAAAACTGATCGAAAAATACCGCTGCGTAAAAGATACGGAAGGAATGTCTCCTGCTAAGGTATATAAGCTGGTGGGAGAAAATGAAAACCTATATTTAAAAATGACGGACAGCCGGTATAAAGGGACCACCTATGATGTGGAACGGGAAAAGGACATGATGCTATGGCTGGAAGGAAAGCTGCCTGTTCCAAAGGTCCTGCACTTTGAACGGCATGATGGCTGGAGCAATCTGCTCATGAGTGAGGCCGATGGCGTCCTTTGCTCGGAAGAGTATGAAGATGAACAAAGCCCTGAAAAGATTATCGAGCTGTATGCGGAGTGCATCAGGCTCTTTCACTCCATCGACATATCGGATTGTCCCTATACGAATAGCTTAGACAGCCGCTTAGCCGAATTGGATTACTTACTGAATAACGATCTGGCCGATGTGGATTGCGAAAACTGGGAAGAAGACACTCCATTTAAAGATCCGCGCGAGCTGTATGATTTTTTAAAGACGGAAAAGCCCGAAGAGGAACTTGTCTTTTCCCACGGCGACCTGGGAGACAGCAACATCTTTGTGAAAGATGGCAAAGTAAGTGGCTTTATTGATCTTGGGAGAAGCGGCAGGGCGGACAAGTGGTATGACATTGCCTTCTGCGTCCGGTCGATCAGGGAGGATATCGGGGAAGAACAGTATGTCGAGCTATTTTTTGACTTACTGGGGATCAAGCCTGATTGGGAGAAAATAAAATATTATATTTTACTGGATGAATTGTTTTAGTACCTAGATTTAGATGTCTAAAAAGCTTTAACTACAAGCTTTTTAGACATCTAATCTTTTCTGAAGTACATCCGCAACTGTCCATACTCTGATGTTTTATATCTTTTCTAAAAGTTCGCTAGATAGAGTTCTATATTAGAGATGTAAAGAGTTTTGGTGAAGAGGTTTGTGAGTATGGCTTTTATAACCAGGGTGCAATGAGAAGCACTAACAGCAGCTAGCTTAAGAACGCATAGGATATACTTTTTATGGAAGTCACAGAGGAGGAATAAAATTTGAACAGGATTAACAGAGTAACCTCTATTCTTATTCAGCTGCAATCAAAAAAAATAATTCCTGCCAAAGAAATTGCACAGCGATTTAATATAAGCTTAAGGACAGTTTACAGAGATATCCGGACACTTGAAGAAGCCGGAATACCAATTGGATCTGAGGCCGGAAAAGGATATTTTCTTGTAGAGGGCTTCCTACTTCCGCCGGTAATGTTTACAGCGGCGGAAGTGGGTGCATTGATTACAGCAGGGAAATTTTTAAATTGCCATGGAGATGAATCATTTATAAAGGATTTTGATTCAGCTATGTATAAAATCAAATCTATTTTGAAGCATGGTGAAAAAAACTATGCACAGGAGTTGGAGAACAGTATTAACGTGTACAGCACATCTGGACAGAAAAATACATTGGCGGATAACGTTATTGCAGCAATTCAGACTGCAATCTGCAATAAAAGGGTAATATCAATTCAATATCCTGCATCAGGAGGGCAAGAACCGGAAAGCAGAATGATAGAGCCTATATCACTGGGGTTTTATGAACAGAACTGGTACTTAATCGGTTTTGCAGGCTAAGAAATGAATATAGGAATTTTCGTGTGGATCGGATTAAAAGCATTTGCATAGAAGAAGAGCTCTGTCAAAGCCATGATGGCTCTTTGGAACAAATATTAAAACAAATGCTTTCATATAAAAAACTATATAATGTAATTCTTAGAGCTGAAAAAGGGGAGACATACAATTCTATCAAGAACAGGTATTCTCTCGGCTTCCTTGAAGAAACCGATTTGGGAAGTAAAATGGAAATCGAATTCCAGACAGATTCCTTTGAGATATTGAGCAAGCAGCTGATTGAATATGGATCAGGCATTGAAATAGTCCAACCTGATGAATTAAAATGCATAACCCGTAAACACCTGGCACAAATTACGAATCACTGCCTAAACTTGATTTAGAGAAAGCGATTGGTCTGTTATGTATTTTTTGTAAGGTTTCATATCCCCTGCTGACATACAGCTGTCAGTGTATTATGATATTCTACTATCAAAAAGGAGGATTGAAAAATATGAAACCAAAGATAATTATGCACACACAAATTAGCCTTGATGGCCGCATTAAAGGCTTTGATAATCCGGAAGTTTACTACCAGGTTGCCGGGGGAATTCATTCGGATGCGGTGCTGTTTGGGTCCAATACTGTTTTTACTGCATTTGAAAAATATCCTGCTGAAACAGAGGCTGATTTTGAGAAAATCATAACAAGCCCGGAGGACCCCAGACCAATAGGAGTCATACCTGACAGCAGAGGTATCTTGAGAAGTCTTCATTGCTTAAGAAATCTTGGATATCTGAAGGAAATTGTCATTCTGGTATCAACTGCCACTCCGAAGGAATATTTGAATTATTTGGAGGAAAGGCATTACCCATATATTGTGTCAGGAAATGATCATGTGGACTATGAAAAAGCCTTTCAGATCCTGCATGAGCAATATGGGTGTAAATACATGCGGACAGACAGTGGCGGTGGATTAACCAACAAATTATTAGAAAACGGACTTATTGATGAAATCAGTCTTGTGATATCACCATGTTTTGTAGGTAATAAAGAAAAACAACTATTTGATAACCTTCTGTTATCTGAAAAAGTTAATTTGGAATTGCAGGGAACAGAGAATGCAGAACATGGCTGTCTGTCATTGCGCTATGCTGTGAAAAATAAGGATTAGTGCAGCATACTTTAAAAAGTGTCTGTTGGGACAGTGTCCTAAAGGAAGCATAAGCTCATGGCTAGCGGCGGTGTTAAAGTAACGGCACTCGGCCCCAATATATAGTTGATATGCCCCTAAGCCTTTGAGGGCAAGGCGGTCAACCGCGCCTTTTCCGGTCCGCATACAGTCGTTCAATGAGGGTATCAAGCTCGGCAATGCGGCGGTGCTTCTCGGTGGTTCGTTTCTTCGCCGCCGTTTTCGGCTAATTCTAATTGATCCGAACTGTAAGGATAAGCAATTATCCGGGGCTAGTTAAGTATCTTAGAGAGGAAGATAAAGATAAGTAAACCAATTTTAAAGTTGTACCGAATAAAGCCTTCAAGAGGACAATGATAAAAGAAAGAAAAAGGAAACGGCAATTAAGTTAATTAGCCATATTAACAAGCTTCGTAATGGATGCCGTTTCGACAATGATATCGAATCTGAACATCTCATTGTAACAAATACCAAGGCCACCCTACTTATATCTAAAGATGTATCAGATAATATCAAAGAAACAGAAGGGTTAGGTAGTATCTGCAATTTTGCTGTTTCTCTTGATAGAATAACCAGTCTGCTTTGGTATAAACTTGGAAATGGTTTTTCAAAAGCCAAGTTTCCTTCCAGTGTAAGTGCTGTATTAAAGGCTCGAATTGTATTGTCGGCCAGCATTGCTAAAAATGCAGAAAGGGAATTTGCGAAAGTTAAAAAGGAATATGCAGACGGTTTAATTGATAACGACCAGGTTGCTGCTCGCATTATTACGCTTAGAAACAAACCCGTTCTTCCGGAAGATCTGCAAGGAGATGATATTGATGAAATGATGGATTTCACTCCTGAATACTTGAGCAGATATGAAGAACAGGTCAAAAATGATAAGAAAGCACTTAGCGAAAAGGAAACTGTCATTGAAACACTAAAAGCTGATGCTGAAAGAAGATTGACCGAAAAAGATGAAACAATTGTAGCACAAGCGAATGCAATTAAAAACTCATCTGAAGAAAACGCTTTACTCCGCGATGAACTTAATAAATATCGCCAGCAAGAAGAAGCAGCTTTGCGGAAAAAGAACCGTCGCCGAAATGTACTTCGGTTTATTTGGAGTATTGTCTGGAAGATAGTAGTTCTTGCAGGATTAACAGCATTGGCTATTTATTTAGAAAGCAAATACAACTCTAAAATTCCGGCATATATTTCCATGGGTGTAAATGCAGTAGGCGTCATATACACTCTCTGGGCTGCATTAAAAAAAGACAAGGAAAAGTATCTTAAAAATACCGAAGAGAGCACATCAGGCAACAACCAGTAAGCAAAGGCGACCAGCTATAAAAGTTGGTCGCCTTTGCTTACGTTCGTTTTTGCGTGCAATATATCTCTGATACATTGCTATTCCTGCCGCAGCAGTGTGGCGAGAGAATTCCCATGTGAGAGAACACGGAATTTTTACTCGTCACATCTTCGAAAAATGGTCAGACATAGGAAAACGCAGCTTTTCTGTGTGAGCATCATTTGAGAGAAAATGGCGGGGTGTCCAGAGGGGCGCAGCCTCTTTGGCTCTGGGTTTCCAATAGGGGCGAGCAGCATCCCTGTTGGCACACGACTTTCCTTGGAAAGTCTAGTGTGTTATACCTTTGTGGAGCGGATGGCAGCCGGAATTGTAGCACGCCCCGGAAAGTGTGGCTACAGTTGCGGCGTTCTGGCGGGAAAGGTTGCCCCTTCTGGGGCAGCATAAGCGACAGAAAAAAGGCTGGCAGGCGGTGCGGATATGCACTGTCTGCCAGCCTTGTCATTTGTGGAACAAAGGTATATCAAAGCCCTCCGTCAGCCTCAGCTTACCAT
>NZ_JAOTNT010000018.1:0-8963 GCF_025630755.1 Acutalibacter sp. LFL-21
CTGCTATATTTAGTTGTTACAAGTATAGCAGGTAATGCCGAGTTTTTTTGATTCCCACCGCATTTTACTTGCTTTTCTTTGCTGTTTCGGCTTTTTCTATTTCTCGGCATTATTCAAGTAAAGCCGATATCAGCTTTATCTCAAATCATACTACGCTTCGGTTGAATGTGTTGACAGGGGGTTAGACCCCCTCACCACAAACCTGGTGGTGGCGGATGAGAGCCGGTCGGACGGCACCATCTGTCTGGCGGTATCGCCCAGCCTAAAGGCCCTAGGCGTGCCTGGAAGGCCCAGGCTGTTTGAGGTCAAACAAAAGCTCCAGGAGATTGAAAACCGCACAGGGAAGAAAGTGGCCTATATCACTGCCATGCCCCGTATGGCACGTTACTTGGAAGTATCCGCCACGATATATGCCATTTATCTCAAGTACCTTGCGGCTCAGGACATCCACATTTACAGCATTGACGAAGCCTTCATGGAGCTAACCCCTTATCTGCATCTCTACGGGAAATCCGCCCACGAGCTGGTGGTATCCATCATCCGGGATGTACTATGGAATACAGGTATCACTGCCACTGGAGGGATTGGCACCAATCTCTATCTGGCCAAAATTGCTATGGACATCACGGCAAAACATCTCCCTGCCGACAAGGACGGGGTGCGGGTGGCGGAGCTGGATGAGCAATCTTTCCGAGAAAAGCTGTGGACGCATGAACCGCTCACGGATTTTTGGCAAATCGGGCCGGGCATCGCCTCGCGTCTCGCCCGCATGGGCATCCACACCATGGGGGATTTGGCTCGGTTAAGTCTGCAAAACGAGGAGATTTTCTTTCGGGAGTTTGGGGTGGACGCGGAGATCCTGATTGACCACGCCTGGGGAATCGAAACTTGCGGTATGGAGCAGATAAAAGCCTACAAGCCCGCCACCAAGTCCTTAGCTTCCGGCCAGGTGCTGCCACGGGCCTATTCCTGGGAGGAGGGCCGTCTGGCAGTCAAGGAGATGACGGAGCAGGTGGTGCTTGGCCTGGTGGAACAGGGGTATGTGGCAGAAGGTGTAACGCTGTATGTGGGGTATCAGATTCTAAGTAGGGAAAGCGCCTCTGCCTACCATGGCCCGCTAAAAGTGAACTACTACGGCAGAAAGGTGCCGCCCTCGGTTCACGGCACGGGAAAGCTGGGAGCGCCCACTGCCTCCCTCAGCAGGATCACCCAGGCAGTGCTCCAGCTCTACGACCGGCTGGTAGACAAGGAGCTGCAGGTCCGGCGGATGAGCATTGCTGCCATCCGGCTGTGCCGGAAGGAAGAGGTGGCCCCCCAGTTGAGCTTTTATGCCGACCAGCAGGACGATGGCCGGGAGACCGCCCTGCTGGAAGCCACCATTGGCTTGCACCGGCGCTACGGCAAAAACGCGGTGGTGAAGGGAATGGACTTGCTGGAAGCTGGTACCACACGAGAGCGGAATAACCAGATAGGAGGTCACAGAAAATGAGAGGGAACCCCGCTGGGGATTCCCTCTCAAAAACGGCTTATTGGCACGCGGTAATGTAAAAGATCACGGCGAAAAGAAGCACAGACAGCAGGTAAAGAGGTTTGCTTTTGACTTTTCTCCAAAACAGCCCACCAAACACCAGGAAGCCTCCGATATCCATAAGCAGCTGGAAGAGAAATTTCTGGTGGGCGATCAGGTATAGGACAATCGCCACAGCTTCGGCGAGGAGCGCTCCCACCGGCAAAGCATAGAGGACCGAGTTGAACAGATGATCTCGGTTCCAGAAATAGAGGATCGCGGCCGCAATGGCACAGGGGACCGAAAGAATGGTAAACATGAGAAAGAGGCTGGTTTGAAACGGTCCGTGAAAGCGAGGGAGAAACAGCCCTAAAATAGCTTTCAGCCCATAAAAACTTAGTGTCATGCCGAACATATACAAGAAGGAACTGACACCGGCGCACAGATTCGAGGAGCTGAGAAGTACAATCACTGTGTTGGTAATGATCCAAAACCCCAGCAGAGTTTGGATGGAGGAGAAGCTCCAGAGGGTATCTGCCGGAAAGTAGTCCGCTAAGCGACAAACACAACCTACCGCCAACCCCACTACAAAGACACTTAGGAACGAGGGAACAGAGACACGCAATTGTTGTTTCATAAGCCTTTCCCTTTCTTGCTTTTCCAATATAGTATCATATAAGCAGCGCAAAGTACAGCAGAGCTTTTTCTAGGGAGGTCACAGAAAATGAATGCCACAGCCTATAGAGATATGATTCACTTGTCCCGTCCCATCTCCAAGCACCCGAAAATGGCCATTGCGAATAGGGCCAAGCTGTTCACCCCTTTTTCAGCTCTGCGTGGCTTTGATATTGAAATCCTCACCACGGAACAAGACCGGCTGCTGGTGCCCCAGGTGTCCCTGTCGGCGGACCAGCAGGAGGCCATCTACCGCACCCTCAACGATTTACGGAAAGGCGACTGGGTGACCGTCACCTATTTTGTGCCGGTGAAGCACATTGCAGGGCAACTGCTGGGGGAATACACCGTAGTGTCCGACACGGTGAAGAAGGTAGACGATGTGGAGCAGCTCTTGGTATTGGATGGCTGCCCTATCCCCTTTTCTACCATCCACGCCCTGACCGCGCATGGAATGGAAGGGGTTGAGCCCGCATGACAAATCCAGCCCGCCGCAAGCAATATGTGGAGGTGGTGGCCACCCACCATATAGACGGCTCCGTGCGACCCCAGAAAATCGTCCTGGCAACCGGGCCGGTCTACGAGATCGAGGACAGCCGGGAGGCGGCTCCTGGCAAGGCCCACACCACAGGGGAACTGGCCCGGCGCTATGTGGTGAAGATCAAAGGGAAAGAGACTTTTCTTTACGAGACAGGCGGGCGTTGGTTCGTGGAAATGAAGAAGTAAGGGTCTTCTTGAGAAGGGTAGGAAATTGTTGCCCTCACTTAAAATCAGAGGTATCCTCATACCGATGGACGTAATTATAGAAACTGGATTTCTTCATACCAAGTTCCTGCATGGCTGCGACCGCAGAAATAGCGCCATCTTTCCATTGGTGGTAGACCTCCTCCCAGTTAGGAGGAAATCCTGTTTCTTTCCTTCCCAGATGTTTTCCTTTCTCTCGGGCCGCTGCGATCCCCTCCGCCTGCCGTTGTCGAATTGTAAGGCGCTCCTGTTCAGCGATACTTGACAGCACCTCAGTCAGGATGTTATTTATCATCTCGAATACCCATTCCTGGCCCGAAGGTAGCTCGATCAGTGTTGTTGGAAGGTTAAGGATGCGTACTTGAATAAGCTGCTCCTTGAAATACCGGAGTTCCTGGATGATGTGTTCCTTGTTCCGACTGAGCCGGTCGAGGTCTGGGATAACCAGCTCATCCCCAGGGCGGAGCAAGGTGTATTTCAGGCTTTGGTAGCCTGGCCGGTCCAGGGAAGCTCCGCTGGCCTGGTCTGTGATGATGTCTCGTTCTTCTACACCATATTGCAGCAGTGCTCTGATCTGCCGGTCCAGGTGTTGCTCTTTTGTAGATACCCTGGCATACCCATAGACTTTCTTCATTTGGATTTTCCCTCCTTTTATGTCCAAAAAGGTGTAAAAGAAAATGGACTTGTCCAAAAACGAGAAAGAAGCCTTTATGGACAAGAAAACATAGGTGATCGAGGTTGATTTTTTCTCTCCAAAAAGGTGTACTTTTTTGGAGGATTACTTTGCAGCCAATTCTCAAAACCGGAACTGATTCCGGTTTTGAGGGAAAGGAAGGACATAATCTTCTCTTAGAATGGTGTCTGTTGCGAAACCAGATACTTAGACTTGTGGGGTTCTGTACAACTCAAATCGGTATAAGAAAGAGGCACCCATTTGGGTGCCTCTTTCTTATACCGTCAGCCTGTCGAGAAACCCGGTCTACCTATATAAGTAGGCCGGGTTTCCGGCGTAAAGCAAAAGAAAGAGTCGAGATAAGAAGGAAGGAGAGTTCTCCTTCCACAGCCATCTGGCCAGCTTTTTCAGATTCATGGCAGCAAATTTAAGCTTCACCCAGTTTGTTACCTGGGTCAAGCCTCTGTATTGAGTATAGCGCATGGCGTGTTTTTCCTTGGCGTCGGCAAAGACTCGTTCAATGGTCTCCTTGCGCCGCTTGTACAGTTCCTTGTACTTTGGGGTGTAGCGGGCGTCGTCTGCCAAGTCCTCGTAGTCTTTCCAGATATGCCGCTGTACTGTTTTGACACAATCTTTGGAATGGGTGCACAGATGTCGGGTGGGACAGCCGGCACAGATCTTCGGGTCGCTTCTGTATTCCCGGTATCCGTCCCGGTTGGTGGTCCGGTATGCCAGCACCTGGTATTCCGGGCAGAGCACACAGTCATAATGCTCGTCATACACATACTTCCACCACTGGTGACCGCCCTTCAGGGTCTGCGGACGCTTATAGGCTGTGGATAAAACACGGCCATCTTCAAATACCTTTTTACAGATATGCGGCGTTTTGTAGGCGGAATCGGCAACAATCGTCTCTACTTCCGGAAATGCTTCTGTCACCCGGTCATAGACCTCATCAAAAGCCACACTGTCATGCACATTCCCCGGGGTAACGACGGTCTCCAGCACAAATCCATGCTTATCGCAGGCCGTGTGGGCCTCATAGGCAAACTGCCGCTTGTGGTCTCCCTTCACAAACAAGCCGCTGTCCGGATCCGTTACACTCCGGGTCACCGTACGCTTCTTTTCCTTCTTCCGCCGGGCCAGCTTCTTTTTGGAGGTGTTGTCCCGGCGTTTCTTTGCTGGGGCCGGAGGTTCGTCATCATCGTCAAAGGGCTTCTTTCCGTGGGCCTCCCGGTCTGCGTTTACCTCTTCCATCAGTTCCTTGGCGTAGTGCTTGGATGCGGCAGGAACCTGCGCCTTCACCTGCTTTTTCGTGTTGGCGTTGGCCTTGATGTGCGTGCCATCTATGAATACCGCCTTGGGGGAAAGGTATCCCGCCTCCGCCACTTCCTCCAGGATCCAACGAAAGACCTGGTCTACCGTTTCCTCGGTAAACCGGTGCCGGAAGTTATAGCTCACCGTGGAAAAATGGGGCGTTTCATCCTGTAAGGTGTACCCCAGAAACCAGCGGTAATAAATGCTGCCGCTTACTTCCTCCGCTGTCCGCCGCAGAGACGGCAATCCGTACAGATGCTGGATCAGCACCATTTTGAACAGCACCACAGGGTCTATGCTGGGTCTGCCATTGTCCTCACAGTATAACGGCTCCACCTTTTCATATAAACGGTTAAAGTCCACTGCCTTATCTATCTTCCGCAGCAGGTGCTCCTTTGGCACCAGGCTGTCTATCCCCACGATCTCCACTACATCCCGATCCATTTTTCCTCGTTTCAGCATCTTTCTCACCACCACTTCCATTATATCTTATACATGCGAAAATGCCCAGCTTTTGCTGGACTTTTTCGACAGACTGAGGCTCCTGTTTCAGACAGGAGCCTTTTGGTTTGCATGGACCGGCGCGTGCCGCGGACCGGTGGGGAGACGGGACACGCGGGACGCTGTCCGGTCAGGGGCTAGAACACAGGGTTATTTGTACATCGCCATGTACGGGCCGTGGGCATCGATCAGCTCGTCGCACATTTTCACGATGTCGTCGATCGAGAGCTCGGCGGCCGTGTGCGGGTCGAGCATTGCGGCGCGGTAAATGTCCTCGCGTTTGCGCGTGCGCGCGGCCTCGATCGTCATGAGCTGCACATTGATGTTCGTCATGTTCATCGCGGCGAGCTGCACCGGCAGGCGGCCGACGTGGCAAGGGTTGACGCCCATTCGGTCGATCAGGCACGGCACCTCGACGCACGCGTCGGCGGGCAGATTGTCGATCAGGCCCGCGTTCAGCACATTGCCGCCGATCTTGTACGGCACGCCGGTGAGGATGGCCTCCATGATGTATGAGGCGTATTCCTCGGAGCGCGAATGGCTGACCTGGCCGTCCTGCAGAATCGAGGCCTTTTCTTCCTTCCAGCCCTTGATCTGGTTGACGCAGCGGCGCGGGTACTCGTCGAGCGGGATGTTGTACGCATCGATCAGCTCCGGGTATCTGGATTTGATGAACAGCGGGTTGTATTCGGCGTTGTGCTCGCTCGACTCGGTGCAGTAATAGCCGAGGCGGCGGATATACTCGTAGCGCACCATATCCTTGTGCTTTTCCGCAGCGTTTTTCTCCGCGGCACGGCGGCGGATCTCGGGATACAGGTCGTTGCCGTCCTTGTCCGTGATCTGCAGGAGCCACGCCATGTGGTTGATGCCGGCGATGAGCTCGCGGCGGCCCTCGAGCTTATCCTCCATGCCGAGGCCCTTCAGCAGGTCGCGCGAGCAGGTCTGCACGCTGTGGCAGAGGCCGACGGTCTTCACATTCGTGTAGCGCTGCATATAGCCGGAAAGCATCGCCATCGGGTTCGTGTAGTTGAGGAACCACGCGTCGGGGCAGACCGCCTCGATGTCGCGGGCGAAGTCCTCGAGCACCGGTATCGTGCGCAGGGCGCGCATGACGCCGCCGATGCCGAGCGTGTCGGCGATCGTCTGGCGCAGGCCGTACTTCTTCGGGATCTCGAAGTCGATGACGGTGCAGGGCTCGTAGAAGCCGACCTGGATCGCGTTGACGACAAAGTCCGCGCCGCGCAGCGCCTCCCTGCGGTTTTCAACGCCGCAGTAGGTCTTGAGCGTGGCCCGGTCCTGGTTTGTGTTGTGGTTGATGGCGCTGAGGATGATGTAGGATTCCTCAAGGCGTTCCGCGTCGATGTCGTAAAGCGCGATTTCGCTTTCGCAGAGCGCGGGCGTACACATGCAGTCGCCGAGCACATTGCGCGCAAAGACCGTGCTGCCGGCGCCCATAAAGGTGATTTTTGGCATAGCGATTCCATCCTTTCCCTAAAAAGATCGTGATTCGTAAAATCTTTTTGTGTCTTTATTATAGTTGGGGAACGCGCGCGTTCTCAATAGCTTTTGTTTCGGAAAATTGTTGTTTTGTTGTATTTTTGCCGGAAGTATGGTATACTGGAAAAAACGCAGGAGGGAAGAACATGAACGCCATCAAGCACCGCGCTGAAAACCTGAACAACGGCGGGTCCGTGACCGTCTATTACTGCGGCTATGAGAAATGCGAAAGCGGGCACTTCTGGGGGCCGGCCGTGCGCAACCAGTATCTGCTGCACTATGTGATTTCCGGCTGCGGCACGTATGTGGTCGGCGGGGAAACGTATACGCTGCACGCGGGCTCCTGCTTTCTGATCCGCCCCGGGGAGCGCACGCTGTACACCGCGGACCGCAAAGACCCGTGGGAATACATGTGGGTGGCGTTCGACGGCTTCGACGTGCTCGAGATCCTGCGGCGCACCGGCCTTGTGAACCGGTGCGTCGTCGCGGTCGAAAACGGCGAGGAGTTCGCGCGCTATCTGCGCGAGATGATCGAGGAGTTCAGCGGCGGCAGCCTGTTCAAGGTGATGAGCTGCTTTTACGGCGCGATGTCCGTGCTGGAGAAATCGGCGCACGGCGGCACCTATACGCGCGAGCACGAGTATGTGAACAAGGCGATCGGCTACATCAAGAGCAATTACGGCTACCCGATTCAGGTCAGCGACCTCGCCCGGTACATCGGCATCGACCGCACGTACCTTTACCGCATCTTCTTCGCCTCGGAGAGCATGTCGCCGAAGCAGTACCTGATGCAGGTGCGCATCAACGCCGCCAAAAAGATGCTCCTGAGCGGCGCGTACACCGTGGGGGAAACCGTGCTGTCCTGCGGCTTTTCGGACGCCTCCTCCTTCTGCAGCCGCTTCAAGCGCTGCACCGGCATGACGCCGAAGGCGTTTATTCTGAACAGTCGGAGTTCGTCCCAAAGTAGCGTGGAAGGGGAATGACGATGTGTGAATTTAGTAGTCCGCAAATTCCAATAACGGATATTGAGAAGGCCATGGAACGGATCGGAAGTCCGGTGAGAGAACTTCGCCGCTTGGATGCGGGGGATGACAGCGAAGTGCTGCTTTGCAATGGGCTGTTTGTCATCAAAATCCCCAAACGGCCATCTGTGCGCGTGACACAGCAAAGAGAATTTGCAGTATACTCCTTTCTCAAACAGTATGATTTACCTGCTTTGATTCCGGAAGTGATTTTTCAATGCAATGAATTTAATGTTATGTCGTTTATCCCCGGAGAAAACTTTGGCTTTCAAGAATATGCCTTGCTTTCAGAAAAGGAAAAAGAAGCGCTTGCTTCAGATATGGCGATATTTTTGCGGAGATTGCATGGTATATCGGTGCCGCTTTCAGAGAAACCGTTCTGTCAAATCTTCGAAGATAAACGCAAAAGATATTTGGAAGACCAAGAACAGCTGCTTGAAGTGCTCGAAAACCGAAAACTCTTGAATGCACCACTCCAGAAAAATATCCAGACGATATATGAGCATATCGGTCAGAATCAGGAACTGTTTGACTATGCGGCCTGTTTAGTTCACAATGATTTTAGCTCTTCCAATATGGTGTTCAGACATAATCGTCTGTATGGCGTGATCGATTTTGGAGATGTAATTGTCGGTGATCCGGACAATGATTTTTTATGCCTTCTGGATTGCAGCATGGATGACTTTGGGAAAGATTTCGGGCGAAAGGTTTTAAGACATTATGGCCATCGGAATCCACAATTAGCAGAAAGAAAAGCAGAAATCAATGATGCTTACTGGCCGATACAACAAGTCCTGCTTGGTGTTCAGAGAGAAGATCGGTCGCTTTTCTGTAAGGGATACCGTGATCTTCTGACCGTAGATCCAGATGCCTTCATTTTATAAAAAACACAGCAAGGATCCTTGCTGTCAGCCTGTAGAAAAACCTGCTCCGGCAATTAAGCCAGAGCAGGTTTTTTGCTTGGAAACGAAAGCGGAAACGGAAAAAGCATCAAAACAACAGCTACACTTTTCCCCCATCCTGTTCG
>NZ_JAOTNT010000019.1:0-8057 GCF_025630755.1 Acutalibacter sp. LFL-21
GGATAAATGGATTTATTAAGGTGTTTTCCTTACAAATTATGTTATGAAGAAATAGGTAACTTCCTATTTACCAAGTAGCACACAGTAAAACTAAATACCCCCCACAAGGGACAGCCGAGGAAATCGACTGTCCTTTTTCTATGCCGACAGGTAGAAAGGAGTGACCACCCATGACGAAACCGAGAGAAAAAAACCGCGAGGAATTGCAAGCCGAGATTGAGGACGGGAAGAAGAAAATCCGGCAGCTTGAAAACCGGGAAAAGGTGTTGCGGCAAAAGTTATCCCAAGAGGAACGCAGGACGCGCAGCCATCGGCTGATCGTCCGGGGTGCGGTCTTTGAGAGCATTGTGCCGGAAGCCAAGACCATGACCGACGAGGAAGCCGCCGCCTTTCTCCGGCTTGCCTTGACGAGCGAGGAAGCGCGGGCTTATCTGAAAAAACGCACCAAGGGCGGGAAAAGCGAATAATCCCTTTGGCACAAAGGGCGCACTTATACACCCTTACGGGTGCGTGCGCTCTGCCGAGGGCTTGTCGGCACAGAGAGAAAGCCGCTTGCTTCCCTCTCTGACCGACATTGGCGGCTTTGCCGCAACAAGGGGCTGCACCCCTTGCGCCGCTTACGCGGCTATCCCTGCACACCCACAAAAACAGTACACCCGCCGTTGGCGTCTGTACCATTTTTGCGGGTTTTATTATCCTATCCGGGAGGTGATACCCATAGCCATCTACCATTGTAATATCAGCATTGTCAGCCGGGGCAAGGGCAAATCAGCCGTTGCCGCAGCCGCCTACCGAAGCGGCGAAAAGTTGACAAATGAGTGGGACGGAATGACCCACGACTACACCCGCAAAGGCGGTGTTGTCCATACGGAAATCCTACTGCCGCCCAATGCCCCGCCCTCTTTCTCTGACCGTTCAACCTTGTGGAACAGCGTGGAGCTTTACGAGAAAGCCGGGAACGCCCAGCTTGCCAGAGAGATTGACGCGGCGCTTCCCATAGAGTTATCCAGAGAGGAACAGATCCGGCTTGTCCGGGAATACTGTTCCTCTCAATTTGTTTCCAGAGGAATGTGCGTTGATTTTGCCATTCACGACACCGACAGCGGCAACCCCCATTGTCATATCATGCTTACCATGCGCCCCCTTGACGAGCGCGGCGCGTGGGCGGCGAAGTCCAAAAAGGAATATGACCTTGACGAGAACGGCGAGCGCATACGCTTACCAAGCGGCAGATACAAGACACACAAAGTTGACCTCACAGGCTGGAACGACAAGGGCAACGCGCTTTTGTGGCGCAAGGCGTGGGCGGATATTTCAAACGTCTACCTTGAACGCGCCGGAAGCCCGGAGCGTATCGACCACCGCAGCAACGCCGAGCGCGGCATTGACGAGCTGCCCACCGTCCACATGGGCGTAGCAGCTTGTCAAATGGAGAAGAAAGGCGTAGCCACCGAGAAAGGCGAGCTGAACCGGAATATCCAAAAAGCAAACCGCCTTATCCGGGAAATCCGGGCGCAGATTGGAAAGCTCAAAGAATGGATTGGCGAACTGTTCAAGGCGCGGGAAACCGCCCCGGAGCAGCCCCCGCAATCCCCCGGCCTTGCAAATCTGCTGATGAAGTATTTAAGCGTTCAGAGAGAAAAGAGCCGGAAGTATTCGCAGAGTTGGCAAAGGCAGCACACCGCCGGCGAACTGAAAACCGTTGCAAAGGCGGTCAACTATCTTTCCGAGCATGGCATTTCCACCCTTGACGAGCTGGACGCTGCCCTTTCCTCTGTCAGCGACCAAGCCGACGCTATCCGGGAGGGCATGAAAACCGCCGAGAAGCGCATGAAAGAATTGCAAAAGCTGATTGAATACGGGAAGAACTACACCGAGTACAAGCCCATTCACGACGAGCTGAAAAAGCTGAAAAATGGCTGGACGAGCAAGCGCGACAAGTACGAGGAAGCCCACCGCGCCGAGCTTACGCTATGGAACGCAGCGAGCCGCTATCTCCATGCAAATCTGCCGAAAGGGACAAAGACCTTGCCTATCTCTGAATGGGAAAAAGAGTACGCCACTCTCAGCGGGCAGAGAACAGCGGAATATACCAAGCTGAAAGAAACCCGCGCCGAGGTTGCCGAGCTGCACAATATCCGCAAGTGTGTTGACATTGCGCTGAAAGCCGACCAGCCGGAGCAGACCCGCGCCAAGCGGCACGACTTAGAACGATGAAAGGAGTTGAGCTTTTTGTATTACACCCAAGAACAGATAGACCGGGCGAACCAAGCCGACCTTGTTTCTTTCCTGCAATCACAGGGCGAGCAGCTTACCCGCGCCGGGAATGAATACCGCTGGAAACGGCACGACAGCTTGACCGTCCGGGGAAACAAGTGGTACAGGCACAGCCAGAGCAAGGGCGGCGGCCCCGTTGATTTTGTTATGGAGTTTTTCGGCAAGAGCTTCACCGAAGCCGTAGAACTTCTCACAGGAGAAAAGGGAGCCGCACCGCCGCCGGACAGACCTTGCCCCGCGTCCCTATCCGACTTCCGGCTACCGCCCCCAAACAGCGACAACCGAACAGCGAGGAACTACCTCACAACAGCCCGCCGCATTGATGAAGATGTGACGGGCTTTTTCTTTGCCCGCGGCGATATTTACGAGGACGCAGCCCACCACAACGCCGTATTTGTGGGGCGGGACGAGGACGGAATACCGCGCTACGCCCACAGCAAAGGAACGGCGGGAAACTTCCGGCTTGATGTGAAAGGCAGCGACAAAGCCTTTAACTTCTGTTACCGGGGCGAGGGCGAAAGATTGTTTGTCTTTGAAGCACCCATTGACCTGATCTCTTTCCTCTGCCTGTTCAAAAAGGAATGGCAGAAGCAAAGCTACCTGTCATTGGGCGGCGTGGGAGAAAAAGCCCTGTTGCGTTTCCTCTCTGACCGTCCGAACATCAAGACCGTTTACCTCTGCCTTGACAGCGATGAAGCCGGAAACGACGCTTGCAGCCGCCTTGTGAAGCTCATGCCGGAGGGCTTGACCGTCCACCGCCTTGTGCCGCTTTACAAGGACTGGAACGAGGTATTGCAGCACCGGGCAGAAATCACAGACGGGAAGTATATCCGGGAAGCGGTTTACGGATTGAAAGAGCCGCCGCAGGAAGAAACCGTCGAGATTATCCGCATGAGCGAGGTTGACACACAGACCGTTGAATGGCTATGGGAGCCGTATATCCCCTTTGGGAAAGTAACCATTGTGCAAGGCAACCCCGGCGAGGGCAAGACCACCTTTGCCCTACGCCTTGCCGCCGCCTGCACCACCGGGGGAACGCTGCCGGGAATGAAGCCCTTGCCGCCATTCCAAGTGATTTACCAGACCGCCGAGGACGGGCTGGGCGATACTGTCAAGCCCCGCTTGATAGAAGCCGAGGCCGACCTTGACCGCGTGCTTGTGATTGATGAAGCCAAGCGGGAGCTTACCCTCTCCGACGAGCGCATAGAAAAGGCAATCACGCAGAACGGGGCGCGGTTGATTATCCTTGACCCCATACAGGCGTACATGGGCGAAAAGACCGATATGAACAGGGCAAACGAAGTGCGCCCCATGTTCCGCCGCCTTGCCGATGTTGCCGAGCGTACCGGGTGCGCCGTTATCCTTATCGGACACTTGAACAAAGCTGCCGGAGGGCAGAGCGCATACCGGGGCTTAGGTTCTATTGACTTCCGCGCCGCAGCAAGGAGCGTCCTGCTGATCGGGCGCGTGAAGCGGGAGCCGAATGTGCGTGTTATCGTCCATGACAAATCTTCCCTTGCGCCGGAGGGCAAGCCCGTTGCCTTTTGCCTTGACCCGGAAACAGGCTTTTCATGGATAGGCGAATACGACATAACCGCCGACGAGCTGCTATCCGGCGCGGGCGGGAACACCGCCACCAAGACCGAGCAAGCCGAGAAGCTGATACTTGACCTGCTTGCAGACGGGAAAGAGCTTGCCAGCGAGGACATTGTAAAGGCCGCAGCCGAAGCCGGAATATCCGAGAGGACGGTACAGAACGCCAAGCGCAACATGGGCGGCATTTTAGGCGCAAGGCGTGTCGGCGGACAATGGTATAACTTCATCAAGAAGAAGCAGCCACCCGAACCCGCAAGTTGAAAGTGCAAAACGCAGACCCTTTGCACTTTGCACTTTCGCACTTTCACAAGAATTTGCGTCAATAACTCAAAAAAGCACTTGACAAAACGCTTCATGGGGAAACGCCGAAGATATAAAGCCCTACATAGACCCGGATTTCCAAAACAACATCATTTTGACGCAGACGGAACGGCTTACCATGAACAGCCGCCCGAAGCAGCCGAAGTACGCGAGAAATAAGAACGTCGTCGTGATCGGCGGCAGCGGCAGCGGAAAAACAAGATTTTTTGTCAAACCTAATCTAATGCAGCTTCATTCCTCTTACGTCTTAACCGACCCGAAAGGTACGGTTTTGATTGAGTGCGGGAAGCTGCTGCAACGGGCGGGCTACCGCATTAAGGTACTGAATACGATTAACTTCAAAAAATCTATGCACTACAACCCCTTTGTGTATATCCGCAGCGAGAAAGATATTTTGAAGCTGGTAAATACGTTGATAGCGAATACCAAAGGTGAGGGAGAAAAAAGCGCGGAGGATTTTTGGGTAAAGGCAGAACGGCTTTTGTATTGCGCGTTGGTGGGCTACATCTGGTACGAAGCCCCCGCCGAGGAAATGAACTTTATTACCCTGTTGGAACTTATCAACGCCAGCGAAGCCCGCGAGGACGACGAGGAATATCAAAGCCCCGTCGATTTGCTGTTTGCCGACTTGGAAGAACGCGACCCCGACCATTTCGCGGTGAAGCAGTACCGAAAATATAAATTGGCGGCGGGCAAAACCGCAAAATCAATCCTCATTTCTTGCGGTGCGAGGCTCGCTCCTTTTGATATAAAGGAATTGCGCGATCTTATGTCCTACGACGAATTAGAACTTGACACGTTAGGCGACAGAAAAACAGCTTTGTTTTTGATTATGAGCGATACGGACAGCACGTTTAATTTTGTTATCGCTATGCTGCAATCGCAGTTATTTAATCTCTTGTGCGACAAGGCCGACGACGAATACGGCGGCAAGCTGCCGGTTCATGTTCGCTGCCTGTTAGACGAGTTTGCAAACATTGGACAAATCCCGCAGTTTGAAAAATTGATTGCCACAATCCGCAGCCGGGAAATCTCGGCTTCTATCATTCTGCAATCGCAGAGCCAGCTAAAAGCCATTTACAAGGACGCGGCAGAAATCATACTTGACAATGCCGACAGCACCTTGTTTTTGGGAGGGCGCGGGAAAAATGCAAAGGATATTTCGGAGAACTTGGGACGTGAAACAATCGACAGTTTCAACACTTCCGAAAATCGCGGCACGCAGGTTTCTCATGGCCTCAATTATCAGAAATTGGGAAAGGAGTTGATGACACAGGACGAAATCGCAGTTATGGACGGAGGAAAATGTATTTTGCAGTTGCGCGGCGTGCGCCCCTTTTTCAGCGATAAGTACGATATAACGCAGCACCCGAACTACAAATACCTTTCCGACTTCGACAAGAAAAACGCTTTTGACGTTGAACGGTATATGTCCACCCGTCCGGCAATCGTAAAGCCCGACGAACCCTTTGACATATACGAAATAGATTTGTCCGACGAGGACGCAGCCGCCGAATAAAAACGGCGGCATTTTTATTTCCAACAACATTTTTTGAGCCGTTTTAGCGGCAGAAAGCGAGGTTTATATGGATTTTTTCAACAGCGCAGTTGACGTATTGCAGACTTTGGTAATCGCGCTTGGCGCAGGACTTGGCATTTGGGGCGGCATTAACCTCATGGAGGGGTACGGCAACGATAACCCCGGCGCGAATGCTCATGTACGGTAAGGAAGCAAGCAACCGAAAACAAGAGATAGACCGCCAGCACTACACTATTCCGAACCAAAGACCAAAAGATAAGCATTGTGGGAAAATCTAAACTTTTGGATTTTCCTACAATGCCAACTACGGCGGAATCCCTCCCACTCCTTATATATTTCTTTCTGTATACATTGAATTTGTATTTAGTAAAATGCAGACAACACCACGGATCGGCTTTTGGCTGGACAATTCCAACCAAACACCGCAGCAGACAGTAGAAACCATTCTGAACGTTAGGAAGCCGGTATGATTGTTACATATAAGGGGAAGAAAAATTTCTTTTAGATACTTGTTTTCCTAAAACTGATGTGATATAATAATTTCAATTCCAGAAAAGGAGTAAAAAATATGCGGCAAGGTATTCTTAAATAAAACTATAATCAAATAGTGGGAACAAAGGATTATGATAGTCCCTTTTGTAGGGGCTTAGTTTTTTGTACCCAATTTAAGAATACTTTTGCCTTATCAATTTTGACATATCCCCAAAAACAGCACTCACAAACAGGTGTATGCTGTATATGTGTATGTCCGCAAATTATCATCCCCAGTGGTAAAAGTATTTTACTGCTGGGGATTTTTATGCCCTTCGGGGCAGTAAAGGGAGGACAATCACATGAAAATAATCAATATTGGAATTCTTGCCCATGTAGACGCTGGAAAGACGACCTTGACGGAGAGCCTGCTATATGCCAGCGGAGCCATTTCAGAACCGGGGAGCGTCGAAAAAGGGACAACGAGGACGGACACCATGTTTTTGGAGCGGCAGCGTGGGATTACCATTCAAGCGGCAGTCACTTCCTTCCAGTGGCACAGATGTAAAGTCAACATTGTGGATACGCCCGGCCACATGGATTTTTTGGCGGAGGTGTACCGCTCTTTGGCTGTTTTAGATGGGGCCATCTTGGTGATCTCCGCTAAAGATGGCGTGCAGGCCCAGACCCGTATTCTGTTCCATGCCCTGCGGAAAATGAACATTCCCACCGTTATCTTTATCAACAAGATCGACCAGGCTGGCGTTGATTTGCAGAGCGTGGTTCAGTCTGTTCGGGATAAGCTCTCCGCCGATATTATCATCAAGCAGACGGTGTCGCTGTCCCCGGAAATAGTCCTGGAGGAAAATACCGACATAGAAGCATGGGATGCGGTCATCGAAAATAACGATAAATTATTGGAAAAGTATATCGCAGGAGAACCAATCAGCCGGGAAAAACTTGTGCGGGAGGAACAGCGGCGGGTTCAAGACGCCTCCCTGTTCCCGGTCTATTATGGCAGCGCCAAAAAGGGCCTTGGCATTCAACCGTTGATGGATGCGGTGACAGGGCTGTTCCAACCGATTGGGGAACAGGGGAGCGCCGCCCTATGCGGCAGCGTTTTCAAGGTGGAGTATACAGATTGCGGCCAGCGGCGTGTCTATCTACGGCTATACAGCGGAACGCTGCGCCTGCGGGATACGGTGGCCCTGGCCGGGAGAGAAAAGCTGAAAATCACAGAGATGCGTATTCCATCCAAAGGGGAAATTGTTCGGACAGACACCGCTTATCCGGGTGAAATTGTTATCCTTCCCAGCGACAGCGTGAGGTTAAACGATGTATTAGGGGACCAAACCCGGCTCCCTCGTAAAAGGTGGCGCGAGGACCCCCTCCCCATGCTGCGGACGACGATTGCGCCGAAAACGGCAGCGCAAAGAGAACGGCTGCTGGACGCTCTTACGCAACTTGCGGATACTGACCCGCTTTTGCGTTGCGAAGTGGATTCCATCACCCATGAGATCATTCTTTCTTTTTTGGGCCGGGTGCAGTTGGAGGTTGTTTCCGCTTTGCTGTCGGAAAAATACAAGCTTGAAACAGTGGTAAAGGAACCCTCCGTCATTTATATGGAGCGGCCGCTCAAAGCAGCCAGCCACACCATCCATATCGAGGTGCCGCCCAACCCGTTTTGGGCATCCATAGGACTGTCTGTTACACCACTCTCGCTTGGCTCCGGTGTACAATACGAGAGCCGGGTTTCGCTGGGATACTTGAACCAGAGTTTTCAAAACGCTGTCAGGGATGGTATCCGTTACGGGCTGGAGCAGGGCTTGTTCGGCTGGAACGTAACGGACTG
>NZ_JAOTNT010000020.1:0-6386 GCF_025630755.1 Acutalibacter sp. LFL-21
TCCTTCTGCCAGCAGGTAGTTGTCCTGCTCAACCAGCTTATACTCGTTCCTTGTGCCGCGCACTTTTTCCGTTTTGCGGCGTCCATAGGCAATCTTGCCGCAGTACACCGGATTTTTCAGAATCAGTCGGATCAGGTGTGCGTCAAACAGGGGATTTTTCCCATTCTGCCGAGGAATCTTGCGGATACCATGGTTTTCCAGATACTTTGCGATGCCATTTGCGCCAATGTCCGTGTGAACATACTGGTCATAGATGACACGGATCGCCTCCGCTTCTTCCTCATTGATAACTAGCATCCCGTCCACCAGCTGATACCCATAGGGGGAAAAACCGCCGTTCCAGCGGCCCTCCCTTGCTTTTTGGATGCGGCCCTCCATGGTTTGGACACGGATATTTTCACGCTCAATCTCCGCCACGGCAGACAGGACAGAGATCATCAATTTGCCCGCGTCCTTGGAAGAATCAATGCCATCCTCCACACACACCAGGTTGACGCCAAAATCCTGCATGACCTGAAGGGAAGAGAGCACGTCCGCCGCGTTTCTGCCAAACCGGGACAATTTGAACACCAGAACATAGGACACGCCATCCTTACCGGATTTGATGTCCTCCATCATCTGGCTGAATTGCGCCCGGCCTTCGATAGACTTGCCGGACTTTCCCGCATCCTCATATTCACCGACAATCTCATAATCATTGTAGTCGGCATATGCCTTCATTTTGGCCTTCTGCGCATCCAGCGAGTATCCGTCCACCTGCATAGCGGTGGAGACTCTGGTGTAGGTGTAAACTTTTATCTTCTCTTTCTGCATCGTAATCTTCCTCATGTGGTGCGAATCGAAAAATTGGATTGGTCGTTCTTAACTTGGGTCAGAAGAATCATCCTGCTTTTCCGCCTCTGTCTTGGCCGTTTTTCCCAGCTGCTTAATGGTCTTCAGATATTCTTCCTCCACAGGGGAAAGAGTTTGTGCCTGATAGCGTTTATATTCCGCTTTTGCTTTTTCCATCGCCTGTGCATGACTGATTTTCCCTGCATGGGTCAGTACTTCTTCACCGGTTGCCCGAAGAATATTGTCCAGCTGCTCCACATAATCGCTCATATACATAGGCCGGTGACGGATGGCCTGTACCTCGGCAAAGTCAAAATAACCGGATACCATCTGATTCAGAACCCGAAGTTCTTCCTCTGACAAATAATTCTTGGCAATCCCAATATCTTTTGCCGTGGGGAAGTCGCCCGAAAAAGCGGTAAGTCCCATAAACGGCTTATCTGCATCGGCCCGCTCATAGATCACTTCCGCAGCCGTATGTCCATGCGCTGCATAATGAAGCTTGTTCTGCACCATTTTGAAAAACGCAACAGATTCCGCGCTTCTGGGGTTATAGTCCACACTGGTAGCGTACAAGTCCAACACCTGACGATACATCACTTTTTCCGAAGAACGAATGTCCCGAATCCGTTCCAGCAGTTCGCGCCAATAGTTGCCACCGCCCAAATTTTTCAGGCGCTCATCGTCCATCGTGAAGCCCTTGATCATATACTCTTTCAGGCGTTCCGTGGCCCACCGGCGAAACTGGGTGGCAATCAAGGATTTTACCCTGTACCCCAAAGAAATGATCATATCCAGATTATAGAAAGGCAACTCTCTGGTTACTTGCCGGTTGCCCTCCATTCGAACCTGTCGGAATTTCCGACAGGTTGAAACCTCATCCAATTCGCCTTCTTCATAGATGTGGCCGATATGCTCCACAATGTTGCTTCTGGACGTGTGGAACAATTCCGCCATCTGCTGCTGCGTCAGCCAAACAGTCTCGTCTACAAACCGGCACTCTACCTTTGTGAGCCCATCTTCGGCCTGATAAATTACAATCTCGCCCTGGCTCTGATCCGGTCTGTTCTTATCTCCCGCCATTTGTTCACGCTCCTATCCGATTATATTTTCTATGTTTCAAGAGAGCGAAGAAAATGGCCGTTGCTCTCTTGTTTGGACTCTTATATCACGTATATTATATCATGCAGCAATTTTGCCTGCAACTGCTTCCGGCTTGAAAACAGATTCTTTTTTATCTGCTGCCGCGCCGTCCTGGTCCTCAAGCGGAACCGCCGGAGCGGGCAGGTTCTCGACATCTAACTCCGAAGCGTATTTCTCAATCAGGTTGGCCAGCAGGTCTGCAAAACCGCTCCATTCATCGATCATAGGCAGTTTCCCTTTCTTTTTTGTGCGGGTGTTTATAAAGTTCCAATACTTCCGGCGGTATCTGCTCCAAAATCGACACGGCACTATCATAGTCGCGCCGCAGCTTGAGGTCTTCGATCTGCTTTAATGTGCTGACCTTCTGCACCGACGCAAGAGATTCTTCCAGTTCAGCATTTTTCGTTTTCAGCTTTTTGTTTTCGGATGTTGTTTTCGTAAAAGCCACGCCATATTTCCGCAGCAACGTGTCCATCTTCTCCACGCTGGGAATATAGGTGCCCAGAATTTTGCAGATTTCCTCCGCCCGGCTTTTTGCGTTGAAGGGATTGATTCCAGTGAGCAGATCCTCCAGCTCGTCCTTCTGTTTGGTCAGCCGGGTCATCTCCTTGAACACGCGGGGCGGGATGTGGTCGCGCCCGGTCTGGCTGGCGCTCTCGCCACGCTCCAAATCCGGGAATTTCTTGACCATGTGTTTCCAAAACTCATCCTGCCACCAGGTCAGCTTCGTTTTGTTGCCCATAATGTCTTTGGCACTGAGCCTGCCATCCTCCGTCAGCGGGACAAAACAAAGGTGCATATGGGGCGTTTTCTCGTCCATATGCACCACAGCGGATATAATTGTCTCTTTGGATTGATGCTGCTCCAGAAAGCGCAGAGCTTCCTCGAAGAACACCCGAATCTCCGCCCGTTTTTTTCCTTTGAAAAACTCCGGGCTGGCTGTGAACAGCGTCTCGATCATACGGATACTGTCTTTCCGGGTACGGCATCCGGCAGCGGCAATTTGCCTCTCTGACTCGGCCCGGTACTTGCCGGGCGGTTTGACCAGATGGAAGTTGTACTTGCTTCGGCTGGTATCCACATCGGGATTACTGGCGTACTTTTCCTTTGTGCGCTCGTTATGGGCCTCGATATTGCCGATTTCAGGCCCCTTATATTTGGCAAATCGCATAATCGCGTATTGTGCTTTTTCCATGCTCAATCCCTCCCTTTCTGCCAGACAATGTCATATCCCAGCACGTCGGCCAGCTCCACAGCTTCCCGATACCGAAGCGATTCCCGCTGCAATTTCCCGGAAAGATTGGATACGCTGTCGCTCCACCCATATTCATCGTGCAGCTGGTCAACGACTTCCTGCATGGTGTAACCGGCGCGGATGATCTGCGCCTTGATTTCGTTTCTGATATTTGATTTCATGGGAATCCTCCAAATTTTCTTGCCCATAAAAAGAACCGGCTGCACTGGACAGCGTACCGGCTTCATAGGATGATAAAATTGTTATAGTTGCTGTTTTGCGATAGAAATGGATTCCTGCGTATCGTTGGTCAACAACGGAATATTCGACTTCACGGAAATGTGGGGCTTTTCACTGTTCGGATTGTATTGCCACGAAACGATGCAACCTGTACTCTGTTCCGTGAGCCGCTATACGGCGAACTGTATGCGGATAATAAAGAAGTATTTCGCTGTTTTGTGATTGCTTCGAAATCTACCTGCAAAATCGCAGTGTTTCCTGTCTATTTTGGTTGCTCCCAAAATGGGCACGACCACTTTAACCCCATGAAGCGTTTCTGCAATATTATGAGGTAATAGGGTTAATCGCTGCATACATACGTACCGGCGACCAGAGTGGAAATCAATCCCGCCAGTCTTCCGGTACGTACGTACACTGTGAAGCGTCCGTAAACTCGTTTATATGCGGCCTTGCCACTGCCTCAATACCCATAAAGCCCCATACCCGGCGTCCTGCCGAATTGGTGATCGTGTTGCAGTGTTCCAGATTGTACTTGCCGCAGGCTGCCATCAGCGCATCGCTGAAGCTGCGGCGTTTGAGTGCAGTCAGACTGTTTTCCTCGCACCACATCCGGTAAATGTCGTAGCAATCCTTTGAGCTGATGGACGCATCCGCTTTCAGCCGGATGTAGCCCTCGGATTCCAGAAAGTCAAACACATTGTTGTTGTCCCGCTTAACGGCCTCCCGGTTCTCTTTGGTGCGCTGGCTTTCGGTGAACTTGAAGTTGTTTGCCACCAGCCGCTGCAGTCCCGCAAAGGCCCAGAGGAATATGCCCTCGATTTCTGCCTTCATCTTTTCGGAAAGGTCGGGATCATCCACGCGGTCAACAGGTTTCTCTTTGGTGGTCAAAATCAACTGCCGCCGATAGAAGCCGTCGCTTCGGTCAAAGAGGGCCTGCAAGTCGCCGTTGCTGAATGCCAGCAAGCGGGAAGACATCCACCCCTGATAACTCTGCTTGCCCTTGCGCTCCAAATCCATCTTACCCTGCGCGGTGACGATGGATTTAACGTAGTTGGTCTGCCGCAGCGCCTCCATCCGCATATCGTCATCGACACACAGCAGAATGTGTTCCAGATCAGCGCGGACGAAACGGTTCTCGGAAATTTTGCCGATGCTGCCATCTTTCATATTGCTGCCGAACAAGGCGGACAGCATCGCGCCGATCTGGCTCTTGCCCTCGCCGCCGCTGCCTTTGATAACCATCATCCGCTGGCCTTTGTTGCTGGGGATCAGGCAGTAGCCGATATATTCCTGCAAAGTGGGAATGTCCTCCGGGTAAAGCAGCCCATCTAAAAATGTCAGCCAGCGGGCAGGCGCAGGGGCGTTGGGATTGTAGGCTATCGGCAGACGGTTGCGAACGATCTCCGGCTTGCCCTCTACGAAGTTGCCGTCAAGGAACAGTGTTCCGTTCGCCAGATGGATGCGGTCAGTCTCTGGCGGAAAATCCGCCACCAGCGCCGCCAACTTCATCAACTCCACAATGTTGCTGATTTTGCGGGGGATATTGCTGACCGCACAGCATTTCAGTTCCTCAAAAATTTCTCCACGCAGCGGCAGTTCATCGGTCACACGGCCATCGGGCGTGAAAAAAGCCCCGTTTGTGTAGATGATCTTGTGTCTGCCGAGAAAATCATCACAAAACAGGGCTTCGTTGATGCTCTTGCCGTCAAACCAGACAGGCTGGTTGACCTCAGGCGATTGCTTGTTCTTCGCCACGGTGCTGCACCTCCTTTTCCAGACGTTTCAGCCGCTGCTCCAGCGCGGCGATGGTTCCGTCCTTCAGGAGCATATCCACCGCCTTCACGCGCTGCTCCAGTTCCGCAAACATGAGCACGTCCAACAAATGATCTACATACTCGATCATATGACACGCCTCCACAAAGCGATCGTCTGGATTTTCCTCCGGCAACTGTGGGGCGTACTTGATTTTCCAGTGTTCCAGCAGATGCAGATAATCGCACAGCACCCGCTGACAGTGCATCTCATCGTTGCGGAAGGCCCGCGCCAGCGGATAGGGCTTTTTCAGTGCCACGGCTGCCGGGGGCTTGTCCGGGTCGATGCCGAAGTCATAGGCTAGCTTCTTTGCGGCCTCGTAGCTGCTCAGGCCGAATAGCCGCGCCACAAAGTCAATCACGTCCCCGGTGGCCCCGCAGCCAAAGCAGTAGAAATAATCCCTGTTCAGCTTCATGCTGGGGTGCAGGTCATCGTGGAAGGGGCAGCAGATCATGTCGCCCCGGTTGACCTTGCAGCCGTAGTGCTCGGCGGCCTGCTTCACAGTGACAGCAGATTTTACAGTTTCAAACAAATTCATAGGCTTTGCCCTCCATAATTTATTGACGGTATCTGCCCGTCTGCCTGAATATACGGGAAAAAAGCCTATAGACCGAAAAATCCGCTAAAAGTGCAAGAAACGAAAAAACGCCGCCCTGAAATCTTGCAAAAATGCAAGACCTCAGAGCGGCGAGACCAGCGGAAAGCATTTGCCCACGCTGGTTTTATAAGATATAATGAATGTAGAGAGTTTTCAGAAAAGAGGTGCGTGTTACATGGAGGGAGCCTATCTGCCCGGCAATATCCAGCAGCGGATGCAGGAGCTTATGAAGAAATATAAAATTACCCAGGCACAGTTGGCGACCCGCATCGGCAGCACCGAGAGCGCCATCAGCCGGTTTGTCAGCGGCAAGACCGATAAAATCAGCACAGAACACTTGCTCCGCATTGCAAAAGTGTTTGAAGTCTCCACAGATTTCCTGCTGGGGGAGGTCAATACACCCGACCGAACAAATTTTGATATTGAAGAACTGGGCCTGTCGGTGCAGGCAGCGCGGAATCTGTATACTGGGAAAGCCAATGCGGAGATCGTCAACCGCCTGCTGGAAAGTCCGCGCTTTGCAGAAGT
>NZ_JAOTNT010000021.1:0-6049 GCF_025630755.1 Acutalibacter sp. LFL-21
GCTTTGTCGGCAAGATTGACTTGCCCGAAGCCTAACGCCCGACCTATCCGACACAACGCGCGAGTGCCGGATAGGAACGGCAAAATTTTTTACACTTCTATTACTTCTTTATCGCACATCAGTAAAGTAGTATGACTTGTCACATATGCTTCGAATTCTACATATCGACCGTCATATTTGTCTGCAAAAGACATATAGTCCATATCCTTACTCGTAAGAATGGTGACGAGATCAGAGCAGTTTTCGGTAGTTAGCAGTGGAAATTCATTGTAATAAATTGTAATCTCAGCATCTGCTGAAAATTCATCTCCTACTTCCCAAGGGTCGGTACTAAACAAACCTGTTTCAATGACCATTTCGCGGATGTTGATTTCATAATTATTATCGTCTGGTTCACAGGGAACAGTACGTATATTTTCAAATCCAAGTTCTTTAAAATGCTCGGTAATTGTTTCAATTGTCCATTCAGAACCAATGTAATCTGAAGTACTATTTGGCATCACAATTGTATTTGATGGAGTTTCTGCCGCTTCACTTTCCGCAGTTTCGCTAATTTCACTAGTGATATTATTACTTGTGTCTATTGTATTATCTGTATTAGATTCACAAGCATTCAAGGATAAAACAATAAAAAAGGCAGTAAAAAATACGAAAACACCTTTTTTGCCGCTCCGTTTACTCATAATGTTTTTTGCTGCAGTAGTCAAGACTTGATACCAATGATAATTGCTCATATAAATCCTCCTATATATTCATCCACTTAAAGACCAGAGAGACGCCGCTTGCGCGACGCCTCTCCGCTTAAAGGTTCCTATTTCCGTTCTGGCCTTTATAAGACAAAGTTCTGATGGAAGTTCCGCAGGATGGAGGCGGCCTGGGCCCGGGTGGTGGTGCCTCCGGGCAGCAGTTTGCCGTCGCTGCCGTTGATGAGCCCGTTGCCATTGGCCCAGCTCATGGCCGTTGTGGCCCACGAGCTGACCGCCCTTTTGTCGGGGAACTGGGAGAGGTCCCCCTGGGCCGTCAGGTCATAGCCCTTATACTTGGCGTAGTTGTACAGCATCTGGGCGAACTCCTCCCGGCTGACCGGGTCGTCGGGGGCGAATTTCCCGTCTCCCTTGCCGGACACCACGCCGTTTTTGTGGGCCCAGCCAATGGCGTTCCACCCCCAGTGGACAAAGGGCACGTCGTCAAAGTCAGAGAACCCGCTGAAGCTGGGCTGCCCCTCTAGGTTGTAGAGGATCTGGGCGGCCTGGGCCCGGTTTAGAGTGCTGTTGGGAGAAAAGGTGGTGTCACCGGTGCCGTTCATCAGCTGGTTCTCAAACACATAGCGGACGTGCTGGTAGAACCATTCCCCGGTGCCCACGTCGGTGAAGGGCAGGGGCTCGAACTCGGCGGTGATGTCCACCGGCTGCGAAAGGTCCGCCGGCTGCTGGACGAAGTCCTCCTCCAGCACAGACACTTCGGCGTCCTCCAGGTTCTGGCTGTTCTGGGTGGTCAGCTGGTTGTCATCGCTTAGCTGGAAGGTGACGGTCTTGCCGCTGTCCAGGCTGCCCGCAATCTTCACCGCCTGCAGGTCGGCGTCGGTCTCACCCCGGTTGCTCAGTATCACCTCTACCTCGCCGGACTGGCTGGCGGTAAGGGACACCTGATAGTCGTCCAAATCCAGCTTGGCAGTGTGGGCCGTGCCGTCGATGATGGTCATGTGGTCGCCGTTGTCCACAGAGTAGCGGCCAGAGGCGGTAACCGACAGCCCGGCGCTCTCCGGAAGGGTGATGGTCATGCCGCCGGAATCAGGCTCTATAGTGGCAGAAACGCCCTGGGCCCGCTGGGTAATCTCCCCGTCCTCAATCTCCAGCAGCACCTGGCCAGAGACGCTGGCCAGGCGGATGTCGCTGATATTGGGAACATAGATTTTGGGCTTTGAGTCAACCATCTTGACCTTGATATCCATCAGCCTGTCTGGGTCTATCTCGGTCATTTTCAGTCCCATGGTGTTAAAGAGTATGATTCGGTCTGGTAATTCTTTCCCATTCAGGATCAGCTCGTCCCGGTCAGCATAAGACCCTGCCACGCGTTTCTTGGTATCCGCGTTGCCGGCCACATACACCCGGAACAGGTTCTTTTCAGGGTTCAGCTCCAGATAACAGTCGGGGGTGTCGTAGGCAGAGTTCCAGTCATTCGCCTCATACCGATCTTCATCCAGATAGGGGTTGTTGGGGTTGTAGATGGGGGTGCGGTACCAGCCGTCCTCCATCTCTTCCAATTCGTTGGAATACAGCAGCACGGCATGGGCACTGCCACTGTAGGCGATGGTGGCCACAAGGGGCTGGGTGCTGTTCTCAATCTGCTCGCACAGGGATTCGATATACTTTCCATTTGTCCGGTGGGAATAGGTTCCATCCGAATTCTCGGTGATATACTCCGCCAACATCTCTTTCTTCACTTCTTCCCCAGACTTTTGGAACGTGTACATCAATTCGGATTGGAACAGCTGGTATCGCTCGATGAACTTGGTGATGGAGCTATCTTTATCCACGGCCACGTAGGACCCATCCCCCAGCACATAATTGAGATGGTCGCCCTGGTGGTTTACAAGGCCGGTGCATCCATAGGGCAGCCCCAAACCGCCGGTGACGATGAGGCCGGCCGTCCACGCCATGCCGCCGCAGTTGCCGCCCCACTTCCTGTGCTCGGCGGCATATTTCAGCGCGCCTTCCCGGTCACCCCACACCTCTTGGTAGCGCTCTTTGGGGATCTCATAGTCCGACAGCAGCCCATAGCCAAAGGAATTCACGCTGTTCACCAGGGCCCAGGTGTCTTCCACGGGTTCTAAGAACTGCATGGCGGGGCAGTAGGGCTTGCACTGGCCCGTGGTATACCCCTCCGCCGAGGCGGAGACCTGGATGGTGCCCGTCTTCTGGTCTAGGATGTAGATGGGGGTTTGCACCTGGGTGTCTTTGGGCCAAATGGCAGTGCCCTCATCCCACACCAGGGTCAGCTCCTGCTTGTAGGAGCCGGGTGAAAAGCTGAAGCCGCCGGTAAGGGTGATGGTGTAGGTGACGGGGCCCTCGATGGGAAGCTGCACAAAGGAAAGGAATCCCTCGATATAGGCATGGGTGGTAAAGTCAATGCGGCCCACTCTGTCGGTGCCGTGCCGCTCGTAGTGGACGCGGACCTCCTCGGGCACAGAGACCGTCAGCTGGTCTTCCCAATGGGGGTCTTGGCTCTGGGGGGCGTCTCGCAGCACGGGGTAGGGGTAGTTCCCGCCTCCCATTTCCCACACCGAGTCGAAATCAAAGCCCTTGTAGCTGGACTGGCTGCGGGCCTGGGAATCGGTCAGCCGGGTTATGTTTTCCAGCTGGTCTCCGGTGGTCTCGTCCTTATCATAGGCGGGGACTTCCGTGTTGGTGTAATACAGGTTTTTCGAGTCTCCCACGGCCGTACCGAAGAGAGCCCCCGCGCCCCAATACCCATACCCAATAGAGTCCGACTGGAAGTTTTTTACCTCTACGGAGCCCACGTTGTAGCAGTTCTCCGCCCAGCCCTGGGCGGACAAGCCCCCTACATAGGTGGCGTCGTCCAGAGACAGGTTGCCGCAGTTGAAACTGTTGCGCAGGTCGGCCTGCCAGCACGTCAGGCCGCCCGCCATGGTGCGGCCATGGAGGGTGCGTTCGTACACTTCCGTGATATCGGCGGCGTTCATACAATACTCCACGGTTATGTCCCACATACCGGTGGTAATCCCGCCCATGTCGGCGGAGTTGCCCCGCTGAAGGAGCTCTCCGTAATTCTCGCAATAGGAGATGGTGCCGCCCACTAAACCCGCTATACCGCCGGAATCCACAGCATAGCCCATGGTGTCAATGGTGCCGTTGTGGATGCAGCCGGTGATCAGGGCGTCTTTGTTGTTCGCCCCAACGCCAATGATGCCGCCCACGCGCGGTTCGTTATAGGCGCTGCCGAGATTGGTGGAGATAATATCCCCCTCCATCCAGCAGTTTTTCAATGGTTCACTGGTGGCGTAGTTTCCGCATATGCCCCCGATGGTGCGGGCGTTGCTGTCGATGTTGCCATCAAAAAAGCAGTTTTGAATGCTGGTGCCCCTCTGGGCGTCGGCCACAATGCCGCCGATTGTGCCAAAGGATTGGTCAGTGAACTCCGCGTCGATGTCCGCGTACTTTACGCCCACGTCCTTGATGGTGGCCTCTTCGGCGTTGCAGAACAGGCCGTTGGGGCCCTCCAGGTTCTCGATGACATAGCCGTTTCCGTCGAAGGTGCCGGTAAAGCTATCGTCCTCGCACAGGGGCGTCCACTCCACGTCATATAGGTCGATGTCCGCCATAAGGATGTAGTTGCCGTCGGGATTATCCGAGACGGCCAGCAGGTCGTCCACATCCCAGATGGCCGTGTAGCCAGAGGGCGCCTTGGTCTCTTTGGTGACCGGCACCAGAAAGTCGTCCAGCCATGGCGCGGGCACCTTCGAGGCGGTAACCGCCTCTGCCCGAAGGGTGAGACCCTCCAGCGGGGCGAACAGCCCCAGCACCAGACACACCGCCAATGCGCAACTGAGAAGCCGCTTCCTCATAAAAAATCCTCTCCTGCCTTTTAATGAATCTTCACATATTATAGCAGATATTAGGCCGAATTTCATTACAATTTGTTGACGGAGCCGAAAAATCGGTCTCTTCCGCCCGCGTTCTTTCCCGAAGAGCCCCCGAAGGCAGCCTTTCCAGAATCGATGGGCGTCATCCAGCGGGCTCGCATCCGGCGGCCAGGGGAGACCAGATGCCGCTCTCAATAAGGTTCGCGGCGGGCTTTTTGAAAGTTCGTGCGGATGTTCAGCGATTCTGCTCCGGCCTGTGTGGGGGGCGTCAAACAAGGCCTTCAAAAGGCCGTCACCCGCAGGCAGAAGCTGGCTTGTTGGTACGTATTCTTTTTTTATCTCCTTTTCGTCACATAAGCCTCTACTATAGTTTGGTTGAAACCAATGACTGCAAAATACGGTGGCCAAAGGAGGGGGTTCTTTCCGCATATCACCAGATACTGAAAATCGAAAAACCCTCCACAAAATCGCGTTGGCGTTCAACATGACCCTGGCCGAGTTCCTGGATTTTGAGGAGCTCAACGAATACTCTTTCGAGGATGACACAGACGAATAAGAGCCGGTAGTTTCGCTTCAAAAACTACCGGCTTTTTCGTGCCTATAGGCTTAAGAAAGAAGCCCCCGCGGTGCGCGAGGGGCTTTGGGTCAGAGCAGCTCTTTTGTTTTACCGGCAAGATACAGCGGAATGTTGGTAATCGCGCCGTCCTTGCGGTACCTGCGCTTGGAAAAGCGGATAGCGTGTTCAGGGTGACGGTCGGCGATATACCGCTTAAAGGAAGGTGCGGACTTATCTTCGCCGCCCTTTGCCTCGACGGGGATGATCTCTGTGCCGTTTTGCAGCACGAAGTCGATTTCGCCGGTTTTGTCCGAGTAATAGCGAGGCTCCACGTCAAATTGACCGCGAAGCTGCTGCAACACATAGTTTTCGGTGAGCGGCCCCTTGAATTGATAGTCGGCTTTCAGCAAAATGGCGCTGTTGTCAATGCCTGCCATGTGCTTGAGAAGCCCGGTGTCAAAGAGAAACAGCTTGAATTGGTCGAGCTTATCAAAGGCGGAAAGGGGATGCTCCATCTTGGAAACATTGTAGATGCGGTTGAGCATACCGGCCGAGACAAGCCATTCGATGGCTTCTTCAAAGTCCCGCGCCCGGCCGCCCTGCCGGACAGCGCCGTAGATAAACTTTTCATTGGATTTGGCAAGCTGGGAGACGATGCTGCGGAACACCATCAGGATGCGCCCGCTGTTCACCTTCCCGTTGTGCTTCCCGAAGTCGTTCTCGTATATCTCCACCAGTTCCCGCTGGATTTGGGAAACCGCCGCCGGGTCCTTATGGTTGACCCAGGATACAACGCATTCCGGCATCCCGCCAATAATCAGATAGTAGTCGTAGGCTTCCAGCAAGCGGTTGTGGAAAATTTCCTCAATGGTCTGATCCTTCTGGATGCT
>NZ_JAOTNT010000022.1:0-5809 GCF_025630755.1 Acutalibacter sp. LFL-21
AGGGAAGAGAGCACGTCCGCCGCGTTTCTGCCAAACCGGGACAATTTGAACACCAGAACATAGGACACGCCATCCTTACCGGATTTGATGTCCTCCATCATCTGGCTGAATTGCGCCCGACCTTCGATAGACTTGCCGGACTTTCCCGCATCCTCATATTCACCGACAATCTCATAATCATTGTAGTCGGCATATGTCTTCATTTTGGCCTTCTGCGCATCCAGCGAGTAGCCGTCCACCTGCATAGCGGTGGAGACCCTGGTATAGGTGTAAACTTTTGTCTTCTCTTTCTTCATCTGTCTGCTCTCCATAGGGAAACTACAGCCTCTTATTTTTTCTCTGTCTTCTGCTCCAGCACCTTGATGGAATCCAGATAGTCCTTTTCCACTTCACTAAGCGTCCGGGCCTTGTATTTTTTGTATTCGGTGGTTGCTTTCTCCACGGCCTGTTTATGGCTCACACTCCCGTTTCCTTGCAACAGCTGCTCGCCGCTCATCGAAAGAATGCGATCCAGATGTTCCGCCCAGTCTTTCATGGTCATAACCTGTTCCCGTTCCGCCTGACGTTCCGCAAAATCCAGATACCCGGAAACAAGCTGACCCATTGCACGAAGTTCCTTTTCATTCAGATAGTTCTTTGCAATTACAGCCTCTTTTAGCGTGGGGTGCTTTCCGGCAAATGTGGTAAGTCCCATAAATTCCTTTTCAGCGTCCGCTCTCGTGTAAATGACCTCAGCCGCTGTTTGCCCATGAATGGCATAGTGGATTTTATTCTGGACTTTTCTGAAAAACTGGACAGAAATCTCCGCATGGGGATCATAGTCGATGCTGGTAGCGTAGATTTCCAAAACCTGCCGGTAAAATACTTTCTCTGAGGCGCGGATATCCCGGATGCGCTCCAACAGTTCCTTGAAGTATCCACCGCCACCTAAATTTTTCAAGCGTTCATCATCCAAGGCAAACCCTTTTCGCATATACTCTTTCAGAATCCCAGTTGCCCAAATGCGAAATTGGGTGCCGCGTTTGGATTTTACACGATAGCCGACCGAAATAATCACATCAAGATTGTAGTATTCAACCTGATAGGTTTTCCCGTCCGTAGCAGTTGTTGCAAATTTTGCAACAACTGAATCGCGTACAAGCTCACCTTCGGTGAAAATGTTTTTGATATGCCTTGAAATCGTGGACTTATCCCGCTGGAACAGCTCGGCCATCTGATCAGCAGAAAGCCAGACGGTATCGCCGTCAAAGGTTGTCTCAATTTTGGTTAAACCATCTTCCGTTGTATAGATCATCATTTCAGAACCGAACAGGTTATCGTTTGAGTATTCCATTCGCATTCACCTCGGTTTTCAATCATAAATTTGTTTGGACTCTTATATCACGTCTATTATATCATGCAGCAATTTTGCCTGCAACTGCTTCCGGCTTGAAAACAGATTCTTTTTTATCTGCTGCCGCGCTGTCCTGATCCTCAAGCGGAACCGCCGGAGCGGGCAGGTTCTCGACATCCAACTCCGAAGCGTACTTCTCAATCAGGTTGGCCAGCAGGTCTGCAAAACCGCTCCATTCATCGATCATAGGCAGTTTCCCTTTCTTTTTTGTGAGGCTGTTTGTAAAAATCCAATACTTCTGCCGGTATCTGCTCCAAAATCGCCACAGCACTGTCATAGTCGCGCCGCAGCTTGAGGTCTTCAATCTGCTTTAGGGTGCTGACCTTCTGCGCCGATGCAAGAGATTCTTCCAGTTCAGCATTTTTCGTTTTCAGCTTTTTATTTTCGGATGCTGTTTTCGTAAAAGCCACGCCATATTTCCGCAGCAGCGTGTCCATCTTCTCCACGCTGGGAAGATAGGTATCCAAAATTTTGCAAATTTCCTCCGCCCGGCTTTTGGCGTTGAAAGGATTGATTCCGGCGAGCAGATCCTCCAGTTTGTCCTTCTGTTTGGTCAGCCGGGTCATCTCCTTGAACACGCGGGGTGGGATATGGTCGCGCCCGGTCTGGCTGGCACTCTCACCGCGCTCCAAATCTGGAAACCTCTTGACCATGTGTTTCCAAAACTCATCCTGCCACCAGGTCAGCTTCTTTTTATTGCCCATAATATCTTTGGCGCTAAGCCTGCCATCCTCGGTCAGCGGGACAAAACAAAGGTGCATATGGGGCGTTTTCTCGTCCATATGCACCACGGCAGATATAATTGTCTCTTTGGATTGATGCTGTTCCAGAAAGTGCAGGGCTTCCTCGAAAAACACCCGAATCTCCGCCCGTTTCTTCCCCTTGAAGAACTCCGGGCTGGCAGTCAACAGCGTCTCGATCATACGGATACTATCTTTCCGGGTACGGCATCCGGCGGCGGCAATCTGCCGTTCCGATTCCGTCCGGTACTTGCCGAGCGGTTTGACAAGATGGAAGTTGTACTTGCTTCGGCTGGTGTCCACATCGGGATTGCTGGCGTACTTTTCCTTTGTGCGCTCGTTATGGGCCTCGATATTGCCGATTTCAGGCCCCTTGTATTTTGCAAATCGCATAATCGCGTACTGTGCTTTTTCCATGCTCAATCCCTCCGTTTCTGCCAGACAATGTCATATCCCAACACATCAGCCAACTCCACGGCCTCACGATACCGCAGTGATTCCCGCTGCAATTTCCCGGAAAGATTGGATACGCTGTCGCTCCAACCATATTCATCGTGCAGCTGGTCAACGACTTCCTGCATGGTGTAACCGGCGCGGATGATCTGCGCCTTGATTTCGTTTCGGATACTTGATTTCATGGTAATCCTCCATTTTCGCAAGTGACGCCCTTTGCCACTTGACAACTAAAACATGATTTTCTGTTGCGTCATAAAAAGAACCGGCTACGCTGGGGAGCGCACCGGCTTTGGTCAATGGTGAAATTTGTGCAAATGCTGTTTTGCGATAGAAATGTTTCCCCGCGCACCATTGGTCAACGGCGGAATATTCGGCTTTGCGGAAATGCGGGGTTTTTCACTGTTCTGGCTGTATTGGCGCGAAACGGTGCAACCTGTACTCTGTTCCGTGAGCCGCTGTCCAGCGAACTGTATGCGGAGCATAGAGAAACATTTCGCCGTTTTGCGATTGCTTCAAAATATGCCTATAAAATTACTGCGTTTCCTGTCCGTTTTGGTTATTCCCAAAATGGGCACGACCACTTTATCCAAATGAAGCGCCTCTACAATATATGAGGTAACAGGGTCAATCGCTGCGTACATACGTACCGGCGACCAGATCGGAAATCAATCCCGCCAGTCTTCCGGTACGTACGTACACTGTGAAGCGTCCGTAAACTCGTTTATATGCGGCCTTGCCACTGCCTCGATCCCCATAAAGCCCCATACCCGGCGTCCTGCCGAATTGGTAATCGTGTTGCAGTGTTCCAGATTGTACTTACCGCAGGCTGCCACCAGCGCATCGCTGAAGCTGCGGCGTTTGAGTGCAGTCAGGCTATTTTCCTCGCACCACATCCGGTAAATGTCGTAGCAATCCTTTGAACTGATGGACGCATCCGCTTTCAGCCGGATATAGCCCTCGGATTCCAGAAAATCAAACACGTTATTGTTGTCCCGCTTGACGGCCTCCCGGTTCTCTCTGGTGCGCTGGCTCTCGGTGAACTTGAAGTTGTTCGCTACCAACCGCTGCAATCCCGCAAAAGCCCACAGCAGAATGCCCTCCACCTCGGCCTTCATCTTCTCTGCCAGGTCGGGATCATCCACACGGTCGGCAGGTTTCTCTTTGGCGGTCAGCACCAACTGCCGCCGATAAAAGCCATCACTGCGGTCAAAGAGAGCCTGCAAGTCGCCATTGCTGAATGCCAGCAGCCGGGCGCACATCCATCCCTGATAGCTCTGCTTGCCTTTACGCTCCAAATCCATTTTACCCTGTGCGGTGACGATGGATTTGACATAGTTGGTCTGCCGCAGGGCCTCCATCCGCATATCATCATCGACACACAGCAGAATGTGTTCCAGATCAGCGCGAGCAAAACGGTTCTCGGAAATTTTGCCGATGCTGCCGTCCTTCATGTTGCTGCCGAACAGGGCGGACAGCACCGCGCCGATCTGGCTCTTACCCTCGCCGCCATTGCCCTTAATGACCATCATGCGCTGTCCCTTGTTGCTGGGGATCAGGCAGTAGCCGATATATTCCTGCAAAGTGGGAATGTCCTCCGGGTAAAGAAGCCCATCCAGAAAAGCCAGCCAGCGGGTCGGCGTGGGCGCATCGGGATTATAGGCCACCGGCAGGCGGCAACGCACGATGTCCGGTTTTCCCTCCGTAAAGGAGCCATCCAGAAACAACGTGCCGTTTGCCAGATGAATGCGGTCAGCCTCCGGCGGGAAATCCTCTACCAGCGCCGCCAGCTTCATCAGCTCCACGATATTGCTGATTTTGCGGGGGATATTGCTGACCGCGCAGCATTTCAGTTCCTCAAAAATTTCTCCACGCAGTGGCAGCTCATCGGTCACGCGGCCATCAGGTGTGAAAAAAGCCCCGTTTGTGTAGATGATTTTGTGTCTGCCGAGAAAATCATCACAAAACAGGGCTTCATTGATACTCTTGCCGTCAAACCAGATGGGCTGGTTGGCCTCACGCGATTGCTCGTTCTTCGCCACGGTGCTGCACCTCCTTTTCCAGACGTCTGAGCCGCTGCTCCAGCGCGGTGATAGTGCCGTCCTTCAGCAGCATATCCACCGCTTTCACACGCTGCTTCAGTTCCGCAAACATGAGAACGTCCAACAAATCATTTACATACTCGATCATATGACAGGCTTCCACAAAGCGGTCATCCAGTTCATCCTCCGGCGATTGCGGGGCATATTCGACCTTCCAGCGTTCCAGCAGATGCAGATAATCGCAGAGCACCCGCTGGCAGTGTATCTCATCGTTGCGGAAAGCCCGCGCCAGCGGATAGGGCTTTTTCAAAGCCATCGCTGCCGGGGGCTTGTCCGGGTCGATGCCAAAGTCATAGGCCAGCTTCTTTGCGGCCTCGTAGCTGCTCAGGCCGAACAGCCGCGCCACAAAATCTATCACATCCCCGGTAGCCCCGCAGCCAAAGCAATAGAAATAATCCCTGTTCAGCTTCATGCTGGGATGCCGGTCATCGTGGAAGGGGCAGCAGATCATATCGCCCCGGTTGACCTTACAGCCGTAGTATTCGGCGGCCTGCTTCACGGTGACAGCGGATTTTACAGTTTCAAATAAATTCATAGGCTTTGTCCTCCATTATTTATTGACGGTATCTGCCCGTCTGCCTGAATATACGGGAAAAAAGACTATAAACCGAAAAATCCGCTAAAAGTGCAAGAAATGAAAAAACGCCGCCCTGAAATCTTGCAAAAATGCAAGACCTCAGAGCGGCGAAGCCAGCGGAAAGCATTTGCCCGCGCTGGTTTTATCAGGTATAATGGATAAAGAGAGTTTTCAGAAGAGAGGTGCGTCACATGGAGGGAGCCTATCTGCCCGGCAATATCCGGCAGCGGATGCAGGAGCTTATGAAGGAACATAAAATTACCCAGGCACAGCTGGCGACCCGCATCGGCAGCACCGAGAGCGCCATCAGCCGGTTTGTCAGCGGTAAGACTGATAAGATCAGCACAGAACATTTGCTCCGCATTGCGAAAGTGTTTGAAGTCTCCACAGATTTCCTGCTGGGGGAAGTCAACACGCCCGACCGGACAAATTTTGATATTGAAGAACTGGGCCTGTCGGTGCAGGCAGCGCGGAATCTGTATACTGGGAAAGCCAATGCGGAGATCGTCAACCGCCTGCTGGAAAGTCCGCGCTTTGCAGAAGT
>NZ_JAOTNT010000023.1:0-5155 GCF_025630755.1 Acutalibacter sp. LFL-21
TACACATTCAGCGTCGCGGCCATCTGTTTGAGGTTGTGCATGGTCGCCCAGCGTTCATAGCCCCGGCCTTTCCCCTCGGCTTTCTTCTGCTCAATGTCCACAAGCCGCTGCACATTCGGGGCGGTTCGGGCGGCTCTGTCTGCCCGCAGTTGGTCTTGGATAGAGGGCGGGGTGCTGGATATAGCCGCGGCCTTTTCTGCGGCTCTGGCGGCGTTCTGCTCCAAAACGGCAAGGACAGCGGCGCGGTCAAAATCGTCGCCCAGCTTGCGGGCGGAAATGGGCTTTGTCCTGTCCGGCGTGAGGTAACTAAGCCGCCCCCGGCTCTCCTTGACGGTCACGCCCTCCCGCAGCAGCAGAGAGGAAAAATCCTCGAATGAGGCCGCCGCAGACAGCGCGGCGCGTATGGTCTGCCGCAGCTTCTCTTTGTTCGTTTCAAACTTGGTCTGCCGGGGCGTGATACCGCCTGCAATCATGGGGGCGTTCTGCTTGTCCAGCGCGGCCTGTCCCTTTTTCTGCGCCCAATACTCCCGGTCTGTGACGCGGTTCTTGCTGCCGTTCAAGAGGTCGATTTGGTAAAGCCCCTCCCGGTGGCACATCTCCATGACTTCGGACTTGAAGTAGCGCAAGGCCGCGTCGGTACAGCGGTGCTTGCACCCGGCTTTCGTGTCGGCTGGCCTGTCCATGTAGGGCAGGAACGGGACTTCCTCTATCCGCAGCGAATTGATAACGATATGCACATGGATATTGCCGCTGTGGTTATGCCCGTCCGGGTGGGTGCATACAAGGGCTTGGTGGCCGGGGAAATGCTCGGCGCAAAACTTCTCGCCCAATTCCTGCGCCCGGTCTACGGTCAGGCCGTTGTCCGGGCCGTCCCGTGGGTCAAAGCTGATGATATAGTGGTGACTTTTCACATCTTCCCGCCGTTGGTTTTTCTCATAGCGGAGATTTGCCCGCATACAGGCAACGGCAAAATCCTCCCCGCCGCAGTTCAGCGTGGACAGCCGGTAGTCCTCGCGGGGGATAAGCCTGCCGGTTTCATCAAGGACGGGCTTCATGGTAAACTCGTCATGCTCAAAAAGCAGGTATTGTTCGGCGGCTCCGTAGTCGGCGTTTTTAGAGTTGATATGCTTGAGTGTTGCCAACCGCGTCACCTACTTTCTGTAAGATTTCATACTTGAGGGCGGCAAGGTCGGCTATGGCGGCGCGTACCTCGCCGGACAGCGCATTGTAGGGTACGCCGTACTCGTTCAGATACCGGGCAATCTGGTTGAGGTTGCCGCCGATCCTGCCGTACTCGGCTGTGAGTTTCCCGACAGCGGAAAGCAGCTCGTCATTGACCGCCGACACATGGATAATTGGGCGTATGGCGGTGCGCCGTATCGCCTGCCGGAGAAATTCGGACTGGCTGATACCATAGGGCGCAAGCCGCGCTGTGAAGTCGGCGTATTCATCTTCGGACAGCCGGGTTTTCACAACGCGGCTGCGGTGGGGCGTGTTGTATCGCTTCGGCATGGGCTGTAAACCTCCTTTCACTTATCACAAAAAATAGGCTGGTCTGTTAGGTATTTCCGGGGCAGTTCTCGCAAAAAAACGGCCTGCCGAACGGAAATCTTTTTGCGGCGCAAGCCGCCATAGCAGGGTTTGGGGAAGGCACTCCCCAACAAGTTTCCCGCGAGGGACAAAACCGCAGAATTGCGGATTTTGGCACCGTGGTAGAAACTTGCTCTAAGACTGCCGCAGACTGCCCCTGTCTGGTTTTTCCGTACATAGAACGGACAGGACAGGGCTTGCGGCCCGCTGTGGGCGGCCTTTTTTCCTTTCGCCAATATGACGCCGGAACGGGGCTTTGCTGCCCGCTGGCTGCGGCTTTTTCCCTTTCCGCTAAAGATACATTTCAAAGGCCGCCAGCTACCCGCTGGACGGGGATTTTTCAAAATTTCTTTTGCCTTAGTAATCCGGGCAACAGGATTTTGGCAACCGGCGGGGCAGAGAATTTTTCCTTTCACTCCCCACACCACCGCTCTTAGAAATTTGCCAAACGGAGCAGGCAGTTTTTTCTGGCTTCACCTACCTACTACGGGTGATTTTCGATTTTGCCAAATGGACACAAAAAAAGCAGCAAATCTTTTTCAGACTTACTGCTTTCGCTGGCCGCTGGTGGGCGGCTGATATTCAGTTTTGAAAGTTCGGGTCAGGGTGCCCCGAAGATAAAAAAACAACAGTATTCAATTTATTAAATAATTTCCTGTCGATTCCCTTTAATCAATACAGTTTGACCGTCAGCCAATTCAATCAAATCGTTCTTCGATATATCTCCAAAAGGGCTCTCTTTTTCAGCGTGTGGTATCAACGGATTTGCTAAATATCCTAATCCATCGGAAAAATTTCCGGCAGCAATCATACTACCTGCGCTAATTCCCAGATACACCAATCCATTCTCTATTGCTTGCTTTAGGGGCTTCGAAAATCCTGTTCTGTTTATTTCGCTAAGAAGCGTATGGGCATTTCCTCCACAAAAAGCAATCATGTCATATTGAGTGAGTTCTTGAACACTCATTAAGCGAAACGGTACAGGTATGTCACTAATATAACTTGAATATGTTCTTTTATATCCATCGGAAAGTAAAAACGCAAGATTATATATAAGAATATTATTCATAGGTATTCCCATATTCATAAGGCGCTCCATACATACAATGATTCCTTCTCGCGCACCATCATTTCCAACTGCGGCGGATGGAACCAAAATCGCTTTTGTGTTAATCGGTTCTTTTCCGATACATTTCCAAAATAATACCATAGTCTTTTCGTTTAAGCCACTTGAAGTTAAGAACAGGGTTCTCATAAACTTAGTCCTCTTTTAATTTTTCAAATTTCTGATTCTATGTAAGATGATAAAACATCAATTCATACCGAAATAATCCCATAATGTTAGTTATTTTGTTTTTTTTCAATACAGCTTACCATTATTATCACTATTCCGCGAGTATTAGATGACCTTAAATTCAATCTCTCCTTCTTGTATCTAACAAATATATTCTACTACCCCTGTTGTTTTTACTTTCTAATATACTTTTATGGTTAACTCATTGAAATCTACTATCAACAAAATCCAGCATTAAATTCTCTTCTCAGATTTTCGCACTACCATGCACATTTTTATAGAAATTATCAATACTATCTATTTTTTGTACCATTAGAAGTATCAATCCTTGTTCTACATTTCTTATTGCTACTAGACTTTCGTAAAGATGTTCTGTTTTGCTTTTTCAATTTTTTATTCATTTTTTGAAGTTTTTTATATGCATCTTGAAACTTTTTTTTCTTTTCATCTGTCAATCCAATTTTGGAGTAATAATAAATATTCATCCACTGCTCGGCCGTGATTAACGTATATGAATTTGAAAGACTAATTCTATTGGCTTTTCCCAATCTTTTGATTTGCTCATTAGAAAATAAAATAGAAAGTCTCTCTTTAGCAGTCTCTCCTTTAATATTAGTGTAAAAAAAAGCCACTAAATCTTTATAATTTTGAAGATCATCACCACTCAATCTATCATCCCATAACTGCATATGAAGCATAACTGTATCAACATTAGGCGAAGGAAAAAAATCGCTCCTTTTAAAACTATGTGTAATTTCTACCTTATATTGTGCCTTTATTATAGCAGCACGAAAACCTTCATATTTTTGTAATGGAATACCGCAATTCTTTTTAGCTGCCTCTCTTTGAATTATGATATTTATATCTGATGGTGGATTTACATCGTCTGTTAATTTCCTAATAATATCCGCTGTTATCTGAAAAGGAATATTGGAGAATATTTTATATCTGCGATTTAAAGGCAACTTATATTTTAAAAAATCACCAAATATATATGTAACATTATCATGACTGTGATATCTTACTAAATTATTATATAATTCTTGATCATATTCAACTGCAACAACCTCTCCAGCATGCTGAGAAAGTACATCTGTTATTATCCCTTTTCCAGGACCAATTTCAATAACATAATCTGTTACATCAATATTTGACTTGCTTATTAAACGTTCTACCAACTTTTTATTAACCAAAAAATTTTGTGAATATCCAAGATTTTTCATCTAATCGCACCTCATTCTCTATTTATTTTCATAACTATATACGAGTAAGCCCTAACGTTGCATAAAAAACAGCCCCTGTAAAACGATATATAAGTAAAGTGCGCCAATAACCTATTCTTTCAAACACGATGAATGACCATTGTAATTTCTTAAAAAATGTACAATTACTTTAAAATATTATATATCTGATCTTTACCTGAATCATTTGCTCACTATTGTTGTATCTATTTTCTTGCATAGACCATTTTTTTTGGGCACATACCAGTCTCACGGAACGACTGTTGCACATTTTCTAAAACATAGAAGACAAAATATTTTTACTCTATAGAATTCTTTCAAAAAATATAATTACTATTTGTCGATGGCTTTATTATACTATGACCGCTTACTTATGGGAATAGATGAATTGTAAACTTGCTGGTGAAAATCGCTAATGACAGTCGGTGTTCGTTCTTTGCTTATCGGTCAAAGCGAAATTTGAACAGCGCGGCGATTAGCTTCTGTTTTATATGTTCCTCAACCTCGGCGCTGACTTTCCCGTGTACTTTGGAACAGTATCGGATATATCCGACGTAGTGGGAAAGAACGGTGTCGATTGCGTCCGGGTCGCCCTCATGCGCCTTGACGATTGTTTCATAGGGGAGAAGTTTACTCATAGCGTTTTCCCTCCATGAGCCGCCGGAGCCGCTTCAAGGCAAGCTGGATATGCCGCCCTGCTGTGCTGCGTGTCCGTCCGATATGTACGCCGATCACCCGCTGCGGCTGGCGCAGAAAGTAATAGCGCAGGATTTCTTCCCGCGTCTGCTCCGGCAAAACAGAGATCGCGTCGGCAAGGGCGGCGTTGCAGAGCAGGACGGTCTGACCGCAGACGGTAAATGGGTATTCCTCGTCCGGCTCCGACGCGGCAAACTGGACAAACTTCTCGTTCATCAGATAGTCAAGGGAAACTTGCCGTTCCCATTGCCGTTTAAGCTTCAAAATCTTGTCCAAGGCGGCACAGCGGATAACAGTCTTGCAAAAGGCGTTGTACCTGCGCTGGATATATTCT
>NZ_JAOTNT010000024.1:0-3474 GCF_025630755.1 Acutalibacter sp. LFL-21
ACTTGAATAATGCCGAGAAATAGAAAAAGCCGAAACAGCAAAGAAAAGCAAGTAAAATGCGGTGGGAATCAAAAAAACTCGGCATTACCTGCTATACTTGTAACAACTAAATATAGCAGGAGGTATACAAGATGCAAAAAATCGAAGAAATCGTAGGTGAAGTATTGGATGCCATGCGGAGACGTGGTCTGAGGGAGTACACACTAAAACATGAGAACTGGAGCATCTACAGGCCCATCATCAATTGGCACCATAAAAATGGAACCGAGTATTACTCGGAAGAACTGCTGGAAGGCCTATGCAAGCATCAGCAAACCAGATACGAGAATGGAGAAATCCAACGGAAATATTACCGTTCTTTTATAACGGCAGCGTTCCGCATACGCTCTTATGTGGATTCAGGTACGGTTGATTTCTCCATTGTGAAAGATGCCAGGTGGTTCAGACCCGATGAGGAAAACCAACAGATTGCGGATTCTATTTTGGAGAATACCGGCTTAAAAGAAGGGTACCGAAAAAAGCTCTCCATTCCTATACGGCATCTGTTTTGCTTTATAGAGAGCCGAGGAAAATCCATTGACCAAATCTCAGAAAAAGACTTGCTCGATTTTATATCGGAAGCCGCAAAAACAAATCGAAACAACATGAACATTGTTATGCGCGCTGTAAAATCTGTATCCGCCTATTTGTCTAAGCAGCAGCTTATAAAAATCGAAATAGACTGGGATGTGTTCCGACCTGCTACATCGCCCCTGCACTTGATTGCCCCCTATACGCAGGAGGAAATCACTCGTATGTTGGAGGTGATTGAGTCACATAGCAAAACACCGCTGCGGGACAAAGCCATAATACTTCTGGCGTTTAACACGGGACTGCGAGGCGTGGATATCCGGAAACTGAAACTGGCGGATATCTGTTGGGAAAAGAAGGAAATACATATGGTTCAGAGTAAAACCGCCAGGCCCATTGCGGCCCCACTGCAGGGGAAAACACTAAATGCTCTTGCGGATTATATCCTGCAAGAACGACCTCAGTGCGACTCTGATTGTGTGTTTATACGGTCATATCCAGCCTATACCGGGCTTGCCAGTACAAGCCCCCTTGATTATATGGTAGATAAATATAGCCGACTGGCCGGCATCCCTAAACAGAGTTATCGCTCCTTTCACAGTCTGCGCCGGGCTTTTGGCACAGAACTTGCCGAAGCTGAAATCCCGGTAACATCTATTTCACAAATGCTGGGACACAGGGACATGGGTTCGGACAAGGCCTACCTTAGTTTCAACCGGTCGCAAACATCCCTGTGTTCTGCGGATTTTTCAGAAGTACCTATAATTAAAGGTGTTTATGCAGACATAACACTTCCCTCCAGCCACGCCGCAAGGGAAGGAGGGACTGTGTCATGAATTTTTGGGAAGAATTAAGAGTTGCCTATTATGATATGGTCGAATTAAAGGTGTCCCTTGGATACAACGAAGGCACCTACCGCACGTCACATATTTTGCCTTTTGTAGAATACTGCTCGCAAGTATTTCCCAGTGCCCGGGAGATTACGAAGGAAATGTTGGATAGTTGGTTGAAAAAGGCTGTTTTCCGGACGGAAAACACCAGAAAACACGTTATTATTAATCTTCGGCATTTCACCCGCTACCTCAATGCTACGGGAAGAAGGGCGTTTGTACCTACATCGGAATATAATGTGAAAGCGCAGCGCTATCGTCCATATATTTTCACAGATCAGGAACTTAGACTTCTTTTTGACGCCATAGATGATATAAAGCCGTGCCCACGTTCTCATGTTGAGTGGATTGCTCCCGTTCTTTTCCGAATGGAGTTGTGCTGTGGTATGCGGCCTAACGAACCGTTAAATCTTTTGGTGGAAGATGTTGATCTGGCCACTGGAGATATTTTTATCCGAAAATCGAAGCGCGGGAAGGATCGGCATATCATCGTCTCAGAGGACATGCGTCTCCTTTGTGCCAAATATGACCAGCTAGCTGGAAAACGCAAATGGTTTTTCCAGCACTGGGAAGGTGGAAAATTTCCCGTATATTGGGCAAGAGATAAGCTAACAAAAGCATGGATGAAAACTGGCCGGATGGAAAACATTATTCCCCGACCTTATGATTTGCGCCATAATTTTGCTACCCGCACATTGATGCGATGGATAGATGAAAAGCGCGATGTCATGGCCTTGATGCCATATTTAAGCACCTACATGGGCCATGTTACGCTGGAGGAAACGCTTTATTATGTGCATCTCCTTCCGGAAAGATTAAAAAGCTCCCCCGGCATTAACTGGGATATGCTCAGCGGGATATATTGTATTGAGGAGGGCTTTTCAAATGAAGATTAAAGACCCGATCCTATTTGGCAAAATAAGAATTTTCTTCAAAGAATATCTGCCTGTTGTTCGAAGAGAAAGCCCCAACACTACTACATCGTACCTTTATACAGTGAATATCTATTTAGAATATCTGCAGAGTGTATGCCAACGAAAGCTGCGAGAGGTGACATTAGATGATTTCACACAGAAAAATATTATGGACTTCATGGATTGGCTACAAACCAAAAGAGGGAACAGCGCTTCCACAGTGAATCTGCGGTTGGTGCATATGAGAAAATTCTGCCGGTTTCTCATGGAGGACGATATTCTTCGCCTTGCCGAACTGGCTGCCATACAGCGGGTAGCGGAAATTCCTATAGACAGAGCGGAAGAGATCCGCTATCTTTCTGTAGCGGAAACAAAACTGCTTCTGGCACAGCCCGAGCCTAACACAAGACTTGGACTACGCGACCGTTTTTTTATGTATCTACTTTATGATAGTGGGTGCAGAGTTCAGGAAATGCTGGATTTAACAAAAAGAAGCTTTGTGCTAAGAAGCACTGGTGCACAGCTACATATTATTGGGAAAGGGAATAAATTCCGTGCCACTCCGATTTCAGCAGAGCTTATCCCCATGTTTAAGGATTATTGCAGATGGTTCCACACAGACTCAACGCCGGACGATTATTTGTTTTATGTGAGGAGAAAAGGAACCCTGGAACGGATGTCACGCGACAACGTACAGCGGTTCGTAGAAAAATACGGCTCCTTAGCAAGAGCATCCATGCCGTCTATACCGCATATCCATCCACATCTTTTCCGCCACACCCGTGCTATGCATTTATACATGGCTGGGATGCCTTTGGAAACGGTCTCCCAATGGCTGGGACATTCCCAACTGGAGACCTCCTTGATTTATGCTAGGGCTACTACGGAAATGAAACGTGCAGCTGTTGCTAAAATAGCCTCTAAAGAGAATTCCGTTTTTAAGGATGATGAAAAGTTCAAATATTCGGATGACACCGCTATGATTAAGCGTCTTTATGGCTTGAGTTGAAAAAACTAATGCCGAGTCTTTTGACTAATTCCCTGTTTTAACCAGGGTTGTCGAATAGTCTCGGCTTTTTCTATTTCTCGGCATTATTGAG
>NZ_JAOTNT010000025.1:0-2777 GCF_025630755.1 Acutalibacter sp. LFL-21
ACGCTGGACGACCTGCGGAACCCGGAGGACACTGCCCATTCACGGATTTATGACCGGCTGCTTTCCATGTGCGTCCCGGTGCGCTTTACCGGCGAGAATTTCCGGCAGGAAACCGCGCAGCGGAAAATGGAGAACATGAAGAAACTGATTACCGACTGAAAGGAGTATTGCCTATGGCAGATAACAAGCAGCCCGACACCCGCACCACCCGTCGCCCCGACTGCGTGACGGAAATCCGCATGGGCAATTCCGTCCTTGTCGTGTCCGGCTATTTCAAGAAAGATACCACGACCACCGCCGCCGACAAAATGGCGCGGGTACTGGAAGCGGAAGCCGCTGCTACACAGGAGCCGACCTATCCGGCGTGAACCGGGGAATGGAAAAAGCGGCCATGCCGGGAAGCGTGGCCGCTGGAACTGGAAAAGCTGAAATCAGGACTCTTTTTTCTTTACATCACTAATCCCAAAGAGTGCAAACACCAGAGCCAAAACAATCAGCGAAATCGTATTTGCAGATACAGAGGGCATGAAATAATCGACGATATAAAAGCCGAAAAATGTAGTGATAGTATCTAACAGCACATACATACAGACGGCCATTTCCCTTGTTATTCTGTCAAGGTTAAGCAATGCTTTTGGAAATGCGCCTGCGACTAAATTCATGGGATATGAAACAATCGACGCGATTATGAAATACAGGATAAAGCCGCCGACACTCTCATACTCAAAGCCGAGCAGACGCATGATTGCACTGCTGAATATGGCGATTATGGACAAGACGGCGATGATTAGAACAGCCCCCAAAATGAATATGATTATTTTTTCCCGCTTATTGTTGTTGTTATCCAAGAGTACCTCTCCCTTATGTTTGGATTTTGAAGCTGATATGAGTATATCACAGGAAGATGAACTTTTCTACTGAAACCGGCACAACGAGACGCTACACAAAAATCGTCATTTTGACAAATCATAAAGAAGCGGATTTTACACTTTTGCCGCTATACAACCAGCCCTGTTCCGTGGTACAATGAAACCACGGAATAGTGGGGCTGGCTGTCGGAAACGGAGGATTTTATGTTAAGACAAGCCACCCAAAACCTCATTACCGCCCTTTATCCGAGATTGTCCCATGAGGACGAATTGCAAGGCGAGAGTAATTCCATATCGAACCAAAAAAGGATACTCGAAGCCTTTGCAAAACAGAATGGCTTTACCAACCTGCGCTGGTACACCGACGACGGCTATTCCGGCGCGAACTTTCAAAGGCCCGGTTTTCAAGCCATGCTTGCAGACATTGAAGCCGGGAAAGTGGGTACAGTTATCGTCAAGGACATGAGCCGGTTAGGGCGAAACTACTTGCAGGTAGGGTTTTACACGGAAATGCTGTTCCCCCAAAAGGGTGTGCGGTTTATCGCTGTCAACGACAATGTGGACAGCGCAAACGGCGGCATGGACAACGATTTTACCCCTCTGCGAAATCTGTTCAACGAATGGCTGGTGAGAGATACGAGCAAGAAAATCAAGGCAGTTAAGAGAGCAAAAGGCATGAGCGGCAAGCCCGTTACCAGCAAGCCGGTGTACGGCTACCTCATGGACGAGGACGAGAATTATATCGTTGACGAAGAAACCGCGCCGGTAGTCCGGCAGATATACCAGCTTTGCCTTGCCGGGAACGGCCCGACCAAGATTGCCCGTATGCTTACGGAGCAGCAAATCCCCACGCCGGGGACGCTGGAATACCGCAGGACAGGCAGCACACGCCGCTACCATCCCGGCTATGAGTGCAAATGGGCGACGAACACCGTCGTTCATATCCTCGAAAACCGGGAGTACACCGGCTGTCTGGTAAACTTCAAGACGGAGAAGCCCTCTTACAAGACCAAGCACAGCGTAGAGAACCCCGTGGAGAAGCAGGCCATTTTCCCCGACCACCATGAGCCGATTATCGACACGGAAACATGGGAGCGCGTGCAGGAGTTACGCAAGCAGCGCAAACGCCCGAACCGCTATGACGAAGTGGGGCTGTTCTCCGGTATGCTGTTCTGCGCCGACTGCGGCCATGTGATGTACCAGCAGCGGTATCAGAACAAAACCCGCAAGCAGGACTGTTACATCTGCGGCAGCTACAAGAAGCGTACCCGCGACTGTACGGCGCACTTTATCCGCACCGACCTGTTGACCGCCGGTGTCCTTTCCAATCTCCGGCAAGTGACCGAGTATGCCGCCAAGCATGAGAGCCGCTTTGTAAAGCTGCTTATCCAGCAGAACGAGATCGGCGGCAAGAGAAAGACCGCCGCAGCTACGAAGCAGCTTGAACAGGCACAGGAGCGCATTTCCGAAGTGAGCCGCATTATCAAGCGGCTGTATGAGGACAATGTGAACGGCAAAATCAGCGACGAGCGTTTCATGGAACTGTCGGCAGACTATGAGCAGGAGCAGCGGGAACTGAAAGACCGCGCCGCCGCTTTGCAGGCCGAACTGGACAAGTCACAGGCCGCCACCGTCAATGCGGAAAAGTTTATGGGTATCGTCCGAAAGCACCTTGCCTTTGAGGAATTGACCCCCACCCTCTTGCGGGAAATGATTGAGAAAATCGTCGTGCATGAGTGCAGTTATGACGAGAACGGCACCCGCAGGCAGGACATTGAGATTTATTACAGCTTTGTCGGCAAGATTGACTTGCCCGAAGCCTAACGCCCGACCTATCCGACACAACGCGCGAGTGCCGGATAGGAACGGCAAAATTTTTTACACTTCTATTACTTCTTTATCGCACAT
>NZ_JAOTNT010000026.1:0-2698 GCF_025630755.1 Acutalibacter sp. LFL-21
AGAATATATCCAGCGCAGGTACAACGCCTTTTGCAAGACTGTTATCCGCTGTGCCGCCTTGGACAAGATTTTGAAGCTTAAACGGCAATGGGAACGGCAAGTTTCCCTTGACTATCTGACAAATGAGAAGTTTGTCCAGTTTGCCGAGCCGGAGCCGGACGAGGAATATCCCTTTACCGTCTGCGGCCAGACCGTCCTATTGAGCAATGCTGCCCTTGCCGACGCGATCTCTGTTTTGCCGGAGCAGACACAGGAAGAAATCCTGCGCTATTATTTTCTGCGCCAGCCGCAGCGCGTGATCGGCGCGTACATTGGCCGGTCACGCAGCACAGCGGGGCGGCATATCCAGCTTGCCTTGCAGCGGCTGCGCGAAGAAATGGGGGCGAGCCGGTATGAGTAGACTTCTCCCCTATGAAACAATCCTCAAAGCCCGTGAGGGCGACCCAGAAGCCGTGAACGCTGTCCTGCTCCACTACGCCGGATATATCCGCTATTTCTCAAAAGTGAACGGGCAGGTCAACGCCGAGGTGGAGGACTATGTAAAGCAGCGGTTAATTGACTGTCAATTCAAGTTCCGGCTTGACGAACCACCGGACAAGTCATAAAAACTGAATACCAGCCGCCACCGACGCGGCCAGCGAAAGCAGTAAGTCTTGAAAAAGATTTACTGCTTTTTTTGTTGTCCGGCTCCGCTCCCGGCCATTTTGCCCCCTGCCGGTTGTAGTAGTAAGCGAGGAGGGAATTTTTCTGCCCTGGTGTTTGGCATTTGGAGCATTTACCCGTAGTAGAGGGCAAAGAGAAAGGATTTCTCCAACACCGGGTAGAAACCACTGCGTCCGGTGTCATTTTAGCGAAAGCGGGCAGGAATGCCCTTTACAGGATTAGTAGTAGCAGAAAAAGAGAAACAAACTTTTGTGGTTGCAGTTTTCCAAAAAAGTGGCGGACGGAAGTGAGAGAAAGTTTGCAGTCACGGAGAGCAAGTTTCTACCACGGTGCCAAAATCCGCAATTCTGCAGTTTTGCCCCTCGCGGGAAACTTGTTGGGGAGTGCCTTCCCCAAACCCTGCTATGCGGCTTGCGCCGCAAAAATATTCCCGACCGGCGAAAAGTTTTTTCTCACTTTCGCCCCGGAAATGGCTAACAGATAAGAGAATTTTTTGTGATAAGTGAAAGGAGGTTTACAGCCCATGCCGAAGCGATACAACACACCCCACCGCAGCCGCGTTGTGAAAACCCGGCTGTCCGAAGAAGAATATGCCGACTTCACAGCGCGGCTTGCGCCCTATGGTATCAGCCAGTCCGAATTTCTCCGGCAGGCGATACGGCGCACCGCCATACGCCCCGTTATCCATGTGTCAGCGGTCAATGATGAACTGCTCTCCGCTGTCGGGAAACTCACAGCCGAGTACGGCAGGATTGGCGGCAACCTCAACCAGATTGCCCGGTGTCTGAACGAGTACGGCGTAACCTATAACGCACTGTCCGGCGAGGTACGAGCCGCCATAGCCGACCTTGCCGCCCTCAAGTATGAAGTCCTAAAGAAAGTAGGTGACGCGGTTGGCAACACTCAAGCATATCAACTCTAAAAACGCCGACTACGGAGCCGCCGAACAATACCTGCTGTTTGAACATGACGAGTTTACCATGAAGCCTGTCCTTGATGAAACCGGCAGGCTTATCCCCCGCGAGGACTACCGGCTGTCCACGCTGAACTGCGGCGGGGAGGATTTTGCCGTTGCCTGTATGCGGGCAAATCTCCGCTATGGGAAAAACCAGCGGCGGGAAGATGTGAAAAGCCACCACTATATCATCAGCTTTGACCCACGGGACGGCCCGGACAATGGCTTGACCGTAGACCGGGCGCAGGCATTGGGCGAGAAGTTTTGCGCCGAGCATTTCCCCGGCCACCAGGCCCTTGTATGCACCCACCCGGACGGGCATAACCACAGCGGCAATATCCATGTGCATATCGTTATTAACAGCCTGCGGATAGAGGAAGTGCCGTTCCTGCCCTACATGGACAGGCCAGCCGACACGAAAGCCGGTTGCAAGCACCGCTGTACCGACGCGGCCTTGCGCTACTTCAAGTCCGAAGTCATGGAGATGTGCCATCGGGAGGGGCTTTACCAAATCGACCTCTTGAACGGCAGCAAGAACCGCGTCACCGACCGGGAGTATTGGGCGCAGAAAAAGGGACAGGCCGCGCTGGACAAGCAGAACGCCCCCATGATTGCAGGCGGTATCACGCCCCGGCAGACCAAGTTTGAAACGAACAAGGAGAAGCTGCGGCAGACCATACGCGCCGCGCTGTCAGCGGCGACCTCATTCGAGGACTTTTCCTCTCTACTGCTGCGGGAGGGCGTGGCCGTCAAGGAGAGCCGGGGGCGGCTTAGTTACCTCACGCCGGACAGGACAAAGCCCATTACCGCCCGCAAGTTGGGCGACGATTTTGACCGCGCCGCTGTCCTTGCCGTTTTGGAGCAGAACGCCGCCAGAGCCGCAGAAAAGACCGCGGCTATATCCAGCACCCCGCCCTCTATCCAAGACCAACTGCGGACAGACAGAGCCGCCCGAACTGCTCCGAATGTGCAGCGGCTTGTGGACATTGAGCAGAAGAAAGCCGAGGGGAAAGGCCGGGGCTATGAACGCTGGGCGACCATGCACAACCTCAAACAGATGGCCGCGACGCTGAATGTGTA
>NZ_JAOTNT010000027.1:0-1927 GCF_025630755.1 Acutalibacter sp. LFL-21
GCTCTCGATTTTCTGCGTTCTTTACCAGCATTTTTATCACCCTACACCATTATACCGCATTTTCTCTCTCAATACGAGAAAAAAGGCCACCAAAAGGTGACCTTTTTCGACAGGCTGAATGGAGAGCAGTATGCTCTCCATTTTTTGTAGGGTTTCTGGACGCCATCCGGTTGTAAGCCAATGGGAAGAAGGATGAAAAATGGCGGGTGTTGTTTACATTCTGGATCTGATGGACTGGAAACTTTCCAAATGTCCAGTGCGGGTATCTCGCAGGGGAAGTACCCCATACAGCCTGTGCGATTGTTCCAGTATTATATCGTAGTCAATATCCATAACCCTTCTGTTTTCTCTTGGATCCTTTGTGACCTGCAGGATAAATTGCACATACACTGCCACAATTTCGCTGGTTTGACAACTTGTGCGCAGAATGATTTGCTCGGACAGGACAATAGGCGCAGTTCGCAGCTCAAGGTACACAGGAATGGGAAAAGCTACATCTTGATTCCTCAAAATGCAGCTTTAATCTCGGGAAGCGTTGAAAAAAAGATGCCCGCTACAAGCGCGGACACAAAGCAAAACGCACCCCAAGAAAATGAGGTGCGCGCGTCTTGGAAGCGGCAGCTTGCCGCTGGCGGAGATGAAGAGATTTGAACTCTTGCGCCGGTTTGAAGCCGACCTACCGCATTTCGAGTGTGTCCGGAATTTCCGAACCTGGCGGAATTTGACGGAAGCTGAGGGAAGCTGCGGGAACCCCAAAAAGCCAGAGTTTCCGCGGGTTTTGAGAAGACAGAAGAGAAAAAAGAGAGGAGATTCCTAGGTCGGGAAGTCCCCGCGGGGAGGGGAAAGTTCTAACGGATTTCTAAGAAACGCCCCGTAGAAAACCCGTAGAAATCCGGAAAAAAGCGCCCCAAAAACCCACACGCTGGCAGTGCGGATTTGGGGGGTGTTTTGGCGGGACAGTCTCCTTGTGCGGCGGGGAGGTCAGAGCTATTGGCAGGAATTTTTCTGTTCTGGGTGATGCGTAGATGTATGGTCCGCCCCCGTGGCTGTGGATGCTGAGGGCCGTGGGGGCGGTCCATCAAGGCTGACAAGCAATCCCCCCTCACAGTGTGAGAGGGGATTTGCGTCACAGCAGCTCTCTTGTTTTTCTGGCGAGATAAAGCGGGATGTTCGTAATCTCGCCGTCCTTGCGATACCCCCGCTTGGAAAAGCGGATGGCGTGTTCAGGGTGGTGTTCGGCGATATACCGCTTAAAGGAAGGTGCGGACTTATCTTCGCCTCCCTTTGCCTCGATGGGGATGATCTCTGTGCCGTTTTGAAGCACGAAGTCGATCTCACCGGCTTTGGTTGAGTAATAGCGGGGCTCCACTTCAAATTGACCGCGAAGCTGCTGCAAGACATAGTTCTCGGTCAGCGGCCCTTTGAACTGATAGTCCGCTTTCAGCAGGATGGCGCTGTTGTCGATACCCGCCATGTGCTTGAGCAGCCCTGTATCAAACAGGAACAGCTTGAATTGATCGAGCTTGTCAAAGGCGGAAAGGGGATGTTCCATCTTGGAGACATTGTAAATGCGGTTGAGCATACCGGCTGAGACAAGCCATTCGATGGCTTCTTCAAAGTCCCGCGCCCGGCCGCCCTGCCGGACAGCTCCGTAGATAAACTTTTCGTTGGATTTGGCGAGCTGGGAGACAATGCTGCGGAACACCATCAGGATGCGCCCGCTGTTCACCTTTCCGTTATGCTTCCCAAAGTCGTTTTCGTAAATTTCCACCAGTTCTCGCTGGATTCGGGAAACCGCTGCCGGGTCTTTATGGTTGACCCAGGATACAACGCATTCCGGCATCCCGCCAATAATCAGATAGTAGTCGTAGGCTTCCAGCAAGCGGTTGTGGAAAATTTCCTCAATGGTCTGATCCTTCTGGATGCT
>NZ_JAOTNT010000028.1:0-1880 GCF_025630755.1 Acutalibacter sp. LFL-21
TGTCCTGCCCCTTGACGGGGAACTGGCCGCAGCACTTTTGTACCGGGGGAGCCGGAAACGGTGCGCCGTCTGTGGGGCGGCCTTTGTCCCCAAATCCAACCGGGGGAAATACTGCCCCGGCTGCGCCGGACGCATGAAGAAAATCAAAGCCGCCGAGCGAAAGCAGAAACAAAGGCAGAAATGTCACGCTTTAGAGCCTTTCAAACCCGCATAAATCAAGGCTTTTTTCGTGGGTGTCAAAGGGTACGCGATACATTTATCCTTTTCCCCCGGAAACAGCGTTCTAAATGCGTACAAACCGTCAAAATCAACCCGAACACAGGGAGGTGATCCTATCGCTGATTATATCATGGCAGACACGAAGCTGCCCGCCTATCTGCCCTATCCCCGTTTCCTGCTGAAAATGGAGATTTCCCAGACCGCCAAGCTGCTCTATGCGCTGCTGTTAGACCGCTCCACCCTCTCCCAGAAGAACAAGTGGCAGGACGGCGAGGGCAGGATTTATATTATCTATCCCATCGCGGAGATAGCCGAAATACTGGATAAAGGCAGCACCACCATAAAGGGGGCGCTGAATGAACTGGACACGGCGGGGCTGTTGGAACGGGAACGGGGCGGCTTCTCCGCACCGAACCGGCTTTATGTCAAAGTACCGCCAGTGCCACAGGTACAGTTTTCAGACCAACTGATGGCCGGAAGTCCGCCCCTCATAGAGCCGGAAAACCGTCCTACTGATGGTCAGAAAACCGACCTTATGATGGTCGGAAAACCGTCCCCTAACCAAACTACTATAAACAACCTTACAGAGAGCCAAACAAAGGGAGTGAGTGGGGGGCCGTCCGCGCCCTATGGCCGATATGGAAATATTTTTCTGTCACAGACCGAATACGACGAGTTGCAGGCAGAGTACCCTGACAGGCTGGAACGGTTCATCGAGGAAATGAGCCGCTACCTTGCCGCCAACGGGAAAAGCTACCAGAACTATGCCGCCGCCCTGCGGATATGGGCGGGGAACGACAAAAAGGAAGCCCCTAAAAAGGGCATACCAGACTACTCATGCAAGGAGGGCGAGAGTTTATGAAGAATGAAATCAACGCGGTTTTGGAGAATATGACGACCACCATCCCGGAGCCGGAGGACTACACCGGCGAGGACGGTTTACTGTACTGCGGCAAGTGCCGCAAGCCGAAAGAAGCCTATTTTGCGCCGGATAAGGCCGCTATCTTCGGGCGCGACCGCCACCCGGCAGAGTGCGACTGCCAGAGAACCGCCCGCGAGGAACGGGAAGCCGCCGAAAAGCGGCGCAGACACCTTGACACCGTGGAAGAACTGAAACGCCGGGGCTTTACCGACCCCACCATGCGGGACTGGACTTTCGAGAACGACAACGGCAGGAACCCGCAGACCGGGCTTGCCCGCCGGTATGTGGAGCATTGGGAAGATATGCGGACAGACAATATCGGCTGCCTGTTCTGGGGCGGCGTAGGCACCGGCAAAAGCTACCTTGCAGGCTGTATCGCAAACGCCCTCATGGAGAAAGAAATCCCCGTCCACATGACGAACTTTGCCCTTATCCTCAATGACCTTGCCGCCAGCTTCGAGGGCAGGAACGAATACATTTCCCGCCTTTGCCGCTATCCGCTGCTTATCCTTGACGACTTCGGCATGGAGCGCGGGACGGAATACGGGCTGGAACAGGTTTTCAATGTGATTGACAGCCGTTACCGCAGCGGCAAGCCGCTGATCGTCACGACCAACCTTACGCTGGACGACCTGCGGAACCCGGAGGACACTGCCCATTCACGGATTTATGACCGGCTGCTTTCCATGTGCGTCCCGGTGCGCTTTACCGGCGAGAATTTCCGGCAGGAAACCGCGCA
>NZ_JAOTNT010000029.1:0-1802 GCF_025630755.1 Acutalibacter sp. LFL-21
AACTATATCGGCAGATTTGAGAACGAAGTGACACAGCTTGCAGAGCCTACGGAGCAGGAAGTCCGGCAAATGCGGGAGGAAATCGAAGAAGCCAAAAAGGAAAAGAGCCGCGCCTACCACCGGCAGTATTCAAGGGAGTACCGGGCGCGAAACCTTGAAAAGCAGCGGGAGTATGACCGTATCAAGGCGCGGGAATACCGGGCAAGGAGAAAGGCGCAGACCGCCGCCGCACAGCCCGCACAGTAAAACAGAATAACCGACAACCAAGAGGGATTTTCCGGCTACGGGAAGTCCCTCTTTCGCGCCCGGAGAAAGGAGCCGCCTATGGCAGAACAGACTCCCGACAGTATCATCACGACGCAGAGGAACGGGCAGACAATTGTTGCGGAGCTATTTTTCAATCACAGCAGCACAGAAACATTCCGCGACAAGCTGCTGAAAACGATACTTGCCGACAGCCTGCGTTTATCCGCGTCTGACGGTCAAGAGCCGGAAAAAACAGAAATCTTGCGATAACAGCCGCCCCGACGAACCATCCCCCGTCCGGGCGGTTTTTATCGTCAAAAACGCCGTTTTCTCCAAGTCAAGAGCCGGAGAAAACACCCGAAAAATGTCCCTATTGCGTAACAGGGGCGAAATGCAAGGAGGTAATCAGAGCGCATGAAAACAGGGCTTACGAAACAGGAAAAGACCACCAATATTTGGTTTGACGAGAAAGACCCGCTAATCCATATCCGCACCCACAACACCGACTTAAAGAAGCGGCTTGCCGCCTACGCCGGACAGTACCCCGACCACTGCCGCCAGACCGACGCAGACCCCGAAACGGGCTGCATGGAGTTTGAGATTGCAAAGGGACGTTTCTCTTTCCGTCTGACCGCACCATACAGCGAAGAACGGCGGGAAGCGGCGCGGCGGTACGCCAGAGATAATAATGCCGCTGGTAGGTTGAAATGAGTTGATTTGTTCACAGGTTTGTGGTATACTTTTTCTCAAAGAAAGCGACAAAGTCAGAGGGTACAGGTGAGTAAATATGGAATCAAACAATGACGCAATCTTTTCAATAGTTGATATTGAATCGTGGGAAAGAAAGGAATACTTTCTTCACTACTACAATGATGTTCGCTGTACTTACAGCGTTACCGTCAATGTAGACATAACGGAAATATACAGCCACGTCAAAGACCGCAACCTCAGATTATATCCGACATTGATATGGTGGATAGCAAATGCCGTAAATCATTTTGAGTTTCTGCGTTTCAATCGTGATGGAGATGGTAATATTGGATATTATGATAAGGTAAATCCCTCTTTTACCTTTATGCCGTTCAATAGCGACAAGTTCCATGTGTTATGGTGTAAATATAATCAGAGTTTTCCTGCTTTTTATAACCGTTGTGTTGAAATTATGGATACCTGTAATACAAGTAAAATGTTCTCGACGGAAGATATGCCAAATAATTGTTTTGATATATCCTCAATTCCGTGGATAGAGTTTACATCGTTCAATCTCAATATATTTACGACAGGCACACACTTACCGCCCATATTTACCACAGGCAAACTGATAAGGGAAAATGATAAGGTAACAATTCCTTTTTGTCTGCAAGTCCATCATTCAATTTGTGATGGCTACCATGTAGGACAATTCCTTACCTACTTACAAAACCTTGCAAGTGAAGTGGATAAATGGATTTATTAAGGTGTTTTCCTTACAAATTATGTTATGAAGAAATAGGTAACTTCCTATTTACCAAGTAGCACACAGTAAAACTAAATACCCCCCACAAGGGACAGCCGAG
>NZ_JAOTNT010000030.1:0-1635 GCF_025630755.1 Acutalibacter sp. LFL-21
AGCGGATAGCGGCAAAGGCGGGAAATGTATTCGTTCCTGCCCTCGAAGCTGGCGGCAAGGTCATTGAGGATAAGGGCAAAGTTCGTCATGTGGACGGGGATTTCTTTCTCCATGAGGGCATTTGCGATACAGCCCGCAAGGTAGCTTTTCCCGGTTCCCACGCCGCCCCAGAACAGGCAGCCGATATTGTCGGCTCGCATATCCTCCCAGTGTTCCACATACCGGCGGGCAATCCCGGCCTGCGGGTTCCTGCCGTTGTCGTTCTCAAAAGTCCAGTCCCGCATGGTGGGGTCGGTAAAGCCCCGGCGTTTCAGTTCCTCCACGGTGTCAAGGTGCCTGCGCCGCTTCTCGGCGGCCTCCCGTTCCTCGCGGGCGGCTCTCTGGCAGTCGCACTCTGCCGGATGGCGGTCGCGGCCAAAGATAGCGGCCTTATCCGGCGCAAAATAGGCTTCTTTCGGCTTGCGGCACTTGCCGCAGTACAGTAAACCGTCCTCGCCGGTGTAGTCCTCCGGCTCCGGGGTGGTGGCGGTCATATTCTCCAAAACAGCGTTGATTTCGTTCTTCATAAACTCTCGCCCTCCTTGCATGAGTAGTCTGGTATGCCCTTTTTCGGGGCTTTCTTGGCTGCGTCCTCCTGCGCCCATTTGTAGATTGTGGCGGCATGGCTCTTGTATCGCTTGCCGCTGGACGCGATATGGCAGGATAGCCGGTCAATGTAGTAGTTCCATTTGTCGGGCAGGTCTGCTTTCAGCCCGTCCAGTTCTGATTGCGAAAGAAAGACATTTTCATACCGGCCATAAGCGGCGCGGGCGGTCTGTCCCGTATCTAACTCTCGCTCTCTCTCTTTTTCTATCTCTATCTCTTTCTCTATCTCTATCTCTGGTGGACAAATGTCCGCTTGATATGGTGGACATTTGTCCGCCCCGGCCTTTGGCAAGGCTTTTTGCTCCTGCAAAGCCAGCCTTGCCCGCCGTTTCCGCTCCCCCTCGGTAGAGGATTGGCCGATAAGCAGTTCAATGTTGCTCATATACAGCGCGCCGCTTGGCAGCGGCTCCACAAGCCCCAGCTTCATAAAAATCTGCAAGGCTCGCTCTACGGTGCCGACTTGCTGGCGGGTAATGGTGGCAATCATCTGCGCGGTGTAGGGGATATTTTCATCAAGCTGCAACTTCCCGCCGTTTTTCAGCGATTTCAGGTACAGTTTCAAGAGAATGTTGGAATAGAGGATACCGTCCTGCATACTTTCCAGCAGCACGATAGCGTCCTCGTCAAAGTAATTCTCTTTCAGCTTGAGGTAGTAGTATTTTCGGTTGTCTGACATGGTTCCTCCTTTGGGTGGATTTGGGGCGTTTTTACGCATTTAGAACGGCGTTTCCGGGGGAAAAGGATAAATCTTTGACACCCACGAAAAAAGCCTTGATTTATGCGGGTTTGAAAGGCTCTAAAGCGTGACATTTCTGCCTTTGTTTCCGCTTTCGCTCGGCGGCTTTGATTTTCTTTATGCGTCCGGCGCAGTCGGGGCAGTATTTCCCCCGGTTGGATTTGGGGACAAAGGCCGCCCCACAGACGGCGCACCGTTTCCGGCTCCCCCGGTACAAAAGTGCTGCGGCCAGTTCCCCGTCAAGGGGCAGGACA
>NZ_JAOTNT010000031.1:0-1629 GCF_025630755.1 Acutalibacter sp. LFL-21
CTATGGTCAAGCCCTCGGCCTATTAGTACTGCCAAGCTGAACATGTTACCATGCTTACACACGCAGCCTATCAACCTTGTAGTCTACAAGGGGCCTTACTGGCTTACGCCATGGGATATCTAATCTTGGAGGCGGCTTCACGCTTAGATGCTTTCAGCGTTTATCCGTTCCACACATAGCTGCCCAGCCGTGCTCCTGGCGGAACAACTGGTGCGCCAGAGGTGTGTCCATCCCGGTCCTCTCGTACTAAGGACAGCTCTCCTCAAATATCCTGCGCCCACGACAGATAGGGACCGAACTGTCTCACGACGTTCTGAACCCAGCTCGCGTACCACTTTAATCGGCGAACAGCCGAACCCTTGGGACAGAATACAGCCCCAGGATGTGATGAGCCGACATCGAGGTGCCAAACCTCCCCGTCGATGTGAACTCTTGGGGGAGATCAGCCTGTTATCCCCAGGGTAGCTTTTATCCGTTGAGCGACGGCATTTCCACACACAACCGCCGGATCACTAACTCCAACTTTCGTTACTGCTCGGACCGTCATCCTCGCAGTTAGGCCAGCTTATGCGTTTACACTCAAGAGCACGGTTTCCATCCGTGCTGAGCTGACCTTTGAGCGCCTCCGTTACCTTTTTGGAGGCGACCGCCCCAGTCAAACTGCCCACCTAACAATGTCCCCCGGCCGGATTCACGGCCGCAGGTTAGAATTCCAACAATCTAAGGGTGGTATCCCAAGGGTGGCTCCACAGAAGCTGGCGCCTCTGCTTCAAAGCCTCCCACCTATCCTGTACATAAATTATCGAAACCCAATATTAAGCTACAGTAAAGCTCCATGGGGTCTCTCCGTCTTGTCGCGGGTAACCGGCATCTTCACCGGTACTACAATTTCGCCGGGCGGGTAATTGAGACAGTGCCCAGATCGTTACACCATTCGTGCGGGTCGGAACTTACCCGACAAGGAATTTCGCTACCTTAGGACCGTTATAGTTACGGCCGCCGTTTACTGGGGCTTCAATTCAATGCTTGCACATCTCCTCTTAACCTTCCAGCACCGGGCAGGTGTCAGCCCCTATACTTCATCTTTCGATTTAGCAGAGACCTGTGTTTTTGATAAACAGTCGCCTGGGCCTATTCTCTGCGGCCACATCGCTGTGGCATCCCTTCTTCCGAAGTTACGGGATCAATTTGCCGAGTTCCTTAACTACCCTTCTCCCGTTGGCCTTAGAATCTTCTTCCTATCTACCTGTGTCGGTTTGCGGTACGGGCGCCGAAGATATACACAAGACTTTTCTCGCCCTCGTCCAGACATGCTTCCCTACTCTAATTTCAGTCCCTTGCGCCCGGGTAGACCATCACCCAGGTCATGTCCTTTCAAGGTGTCCTCTTGCTTAAATCTTTTGGCGGCTACGGAATTTCCACCGTATGTGCATCGGCTACGCCTTTCGGCCTCACCTTAGCTCCCGGCTAACTTGGAGCGGACGAACCTTCCTCCAAAAACCTTAGACTTTCGGCCAATGTGATTCTCACACATTTCTCGCTACTCATTCCGGCATTCTCACTCGTGTAAAGTCCACCAGCGCTTCCGCTCTGACTTCACCCCTTACACGACGCTCTCCTACCATGCAT
>NZ_JAOTNT010000032.1:0-1576 GCF_025630755.1 Acutalibacter sp. LFL-21
CAGCCTGTCGAAAAAGGTCACCTTTTGGTGGCCTTTTTTCTCGTATTGAGAGAGAAAATGCGGTATAATGGTGTAGGGTGATAAAAATGCTGGTAAAGAACGCAGAAAATCGAGAGCAGCTGGAATTTGTAAGTTTGGAGAACATGGTCCCGCAGGATCACTTGCTGCGGAAAATCGACGACGCCATCGACTTCAAGAAAATCTACGAATTTGTGGAGGATCTGTACTGCGAGGACAACGGCCGGCCCAGCGTTGACCCGGTGGTGCTGTTCAAGATCGTGCTGATCCAGCATATCTATGGAATTTCTTCCCTACGCCGAACCCTGGAGGAAGTGAGCATGAATCTGGCATACCGGTGGTTCATTGGATATCCGCTGAATGAAGCGGTACCGCACTTCTCCACAGTGAGTTACAACTTCAAGCACCGATTCAACCACGCCACGGTGGAATATGTGTTCCGCTGGGTGTTGAAAGCCGCGGCAGAGGAAGGATATCTGGACACAGAAGCGATTTTTGTGGACGGAACCCACATTAAGGCAAGTGCTAATCTGAAAAAGCAGGCCAAAAAGGCGGCCCCCAAGCAGGCAAAGCGGTATGCGAGGGAACTGTTCAATGAGGTAAACAAAGACCGGGAGGAACACGGCAAGAAACCTTTCTCGGATGACAGCGACAAAAAGCCGCCGGAGGAGAAGGAAACGGTGGTGTCCACCACCGACCCGGAAAGCGGTGTATTCCACAAGGGGGAGCACAAAAAGTGCTTTGCCTACGAAGCGCACACAGCATGTGACAAGCACAATTTTGTTGTTGGTGTTCACGTCACTCCCGGCAATATCCACGACAGTGTAGCCTTTGATCCTCTGTACGATGAAGTATGCCAGTATTACCCCGAGCACAAAACCGTGGTGGCGGACAGCGCCTACAAAACCCCCTGGATCTGCAAGAGAATCTTCGACAGCGGCCGCGTTCTTTCCACCTGCTATACCCGCCCCAAGACCAAAGGAAACGGCCACCCCTGGTGGGCCTATGTGTATGACGAATACTTTGACGATGTGATCTGTCCGGAATACCGTGCGCTGCATTATTCCACCACAAACCGGGAGGGCTACCGGGAATACAAGAGCCGAGGCTATCTTTGCAAGACCTGTCCCACCAGAGGGATGTGCACCGAGAACGCCAAGTGCGAGAAAACCGTACTGCGCCATGTCTGGCAGGACTATGTGGAGATGGCAGAGCATGTCCGGCATATGGCGGTGTACAAAGAACTGTACCGGCTGCGAAAAGAGAAGATTGAGCGTGTGTTTGCCGATGCGAAGGAAAAACACGGGATGCGTTACACGCAGTACAGAGGCTTGGCCCAGGTGACAAACTGGGTGAAGCTTAAATTTGCTGCCATGAATCTGAAAAAGCTGGCCATTTGGAAATGGAATGGCCGCCATCCGGCGCCGGATGGCGGAAAACGAACAGGATGGGGGAAAAGTGTAGCTGTTGTTTTGATGCTTTTTCCGTTTCCGCTTTCGTTTCCAAGCAAAAAACCTGCTCTGGCTTAATTGCCGGAGCAGGTTTTTCTACAGGCTGA
>NZ_JAOTNT010000033.1:0-1549 GCF_025630755.1 Acutalibacter sp. LFL-21
AAGGACCCTCAAAATTAAACAACGATTCAAAAGTTAGATCCGTGTCTGACCTTGGATGTTGGAAGAAAACCTTGGCTTTCTTCGAGTCTCCATAGAAAGGAGGTGATCCAGCCGCACCTTCCGATACGGCTACCTTGTTACGACTTCACCCCAGTCGCCAATCCTACCTTCGGCAGCGCCCTCCTTGCGGTTAAGCTACTGACTTCGGGTATTACCGGCTCCCATGGTGTGACGGGCGGTGTGTACAAGGCCCGGGAACGTATTCACCGCGGCATGCTGATCCGCGATTACTAGCAATTCCAACTTCATGCAGGCGGGTTGCAGCCTACAATCCGAACTGGGACCGTTTTTAGGGTTTTGCTCCACCTCGCGGTATTGCTTCCCTCTGTTAACGGCCATTGTAGTACGTGTGAGGCCCAGGTCATAAGGGGCATGATGATTTGACATCATCCCCACCTTCCTCCGTTTTGTCAACGGCGGTCCTGCTAGAGTGCTCTTGCGTAGCAACTAACAGTAAGGGTTGCGCTCGTTGCGGGACTTAACCCAACATCTCACGACACGAGCTGACGACAACCATGCACCACCTGTCTCAGCTTTCCCCGAAGGGCACCTAATGTATCTCTACTTCGTTAGCTGGATGTCAAGACCTGGTAAGGTTCTTCGCGTTGCTTCGAATTAATCCACATACTCCACTGCTTGTGCGGGCCCCCGTCAATTCCTTTGAGTTTCAACCTTGCGGTCGTACTCCCCAGGTGGATTACTTATTGTGTTAACTCCGGCACGGAGGGGGTCAGACCCCCCACACCTAGTAATCATCGTTTACGGCATGGACTACCAGGGTATCTAATCCTGTTTGCTACCCATGCTTTCGTGCCTCAGCGTCAGTTAAAGCCCAGTAGGCCGCCTTCGCCACTGGTGTTCCTCCCGATCTCTACGCATTTCACCGCTACACCGGGAATTCCGCCTACCTCTACTTCACTCAAGTTCGATAGTTTCAAAAGCAGTTCATGGGTTAAGCCCATGGATTTCACTTCTGACTTACCAAACCGCCTACGCACCCTTTACACCCAGTAAATCCGGACAACGCTTGCTCCCTACGTATTACCGCGGCTGCTGGCACGTAGTTAGCCGGAGCTTCCTCCTCTGCTACCGTCATTATCTTCACAGAGGACAGAGGTTTACAACCCGAAGGCCGTCATCCCTCACGCGGCGTTGCTGGTTCAGGGTTTCCCCCATTGACCAATATCCCTCACTGCTGCCTCCCGTAGGAGTCTGGGCCGTGTCTCAGTCCCAATGTGGCCGTTCAACCTCTCAGTCCGGCTACCGATCGTCGGCTTGGTGGGCCTCTACCCCGCCAACTACCTAATCGGACGCGAGCCCATCTTTCAGCGGATTGCTCCTTTGATTACATCTCCATGCGAAAACGTAATGTCATGCGGTATTAGCGTCCTTTTCAAGACGTTATCCCCCTCTGAAAGGCAGGTTGCTCACGCGTTACTCACCCGTCCGCCACTAAGATAAGCAAGGATCTCTAGCAAGCTAAATCACC
>NZ_JAOTNT010000034.1:0-1524 GCF_025630755.1 Acutalibacter sp. LFL-21
TCAGATAGTCAAGGGAAACTTGCCGTTCCCATTGCCGTTTAAGCTTCAAAATCTTGTCCAAGGCGGCACAGCGGATAACAGTCTTGCAAAAGGCGTTGTACCTGCGCTGGATATATTCTTGATAGGCTATCTGGTCGGTCATGGAAATTCCCCTTTCTGAATAATAGTGCGGGGCGGTGGCACTTCTTGCTGTCGCCCCTTGATTGCCTACCAGCAAAGGCGGGCGGGGCTGTCAACGGCTGCGCATATGCGCCGTTCATCTTGACCGTTGACTGGCTCGGCTGGGTTTGCTATTTACCCGACAAACTTGAATTTATTTTAAGCTATCACGTTTTACCTTCTTAAGCCTTACTATCATTACCATAGGAATTTCTTTGTTGGTTTTAAAACATTCTTCATAAAATCCATCAATGACAAATCCAGCTCTAAAACAAAGGTTAAAAATATCTTGTATGGAACGATGATAATAAATCTGCTCTTTCGGTTGCCCTTCAATCGCTATATCATAGTAACTGTGCGGTGTCATATATTTTTCAGTCAACGTGACAAAACAAGGGTGTTGCGTTGCAAAGACAAAAATTCCGCTTTCCTGCAACAGTTCATAAACAGCCATAAGAAGTGGTTCAATATCCGTAATATCCATAATTGCCATATTAGAAACTGCTTTCGTAAAGGCTCGATTTCTTTTTAATTCTAATATACTTTTTCTATCGGTCGCATCCGCCACACAAAATTCAATTTGTTTTGCATATTGTGATTGCCGTCTTTTAGCCAATTCTATCATTTTTTTGCTGTAATCAAAAGCGACAACCGAAGCGCCTCTTTGTGCAAGATACGAAGAATAATTTCCATTGCCACACGCAATATCCAAAATGTAATCCGCAGGATTAGGAGATAGAAGTTCCGTTACTTTGGGACGCACTACCTCTCTGTGAAATTCATTAGATTCGTCACCCATTGCATTATCCCAAAATTGTGCGTTCTCCTCCCAGATTTTTTTACTTTCCTCTGTTCCCATGTTCTCTCCCACTCCCCAAATTTGCTTTTTTGCTTCCATTAAATCTTCCTTACTATATTCCATTGTTACCCTCCATAACTTCTGATTGTTGCCGTCTTGACGATTATGTATCTTTACATTACCTTCTGAAACATATGGCGCACCTTGTCCAGGCGGCTGTTTGGACGGCGGGGCTGGATGACCGGCTGACCGACAGCGGCCTGATATCCTTTCAGCTCTGTAAGGCATACGCTCCGCCCGTTGGTGTAAAAGGCCAGATCAGTACGGTATGCCTGTATACAGCGGGCGGGAATCTCGCCAGTAAAGACAACTTCATCCTTTTTTACCTGGGCCGTTTCGATGGTGGCACAGTATTTCGGTGCATCATGATAAGCCCTGGAAAGGTATTCCTGGGGCGCATAGAGGATGAAGGAGAGATAAGGTTCCAGCAGCTGCGTCCCCGATTCCTTCAATGCCTGTTCCAATACAATCGGGGCCAATGAGCGGAAGTCCGCCGGCGTGCTGAC
>NZ_JAOTNT010000035.1:0-1372 GCF_025630755.1 Acutalibacter sp. LFL-21
ACAAATTTTGATATTGAAGAACTGGGCCTGTCGGTGCAGGCAGCGCGGAATCTGTATACTGGGAAAGCCAATGCGGAGATCGTCAACCGCCTGCTGGAAAGTCCGCGCTTTGCAGAAGTCACCTACATGATCGAGCAATATTTTGACGATGCCCTGGCCGCCGGTTTCGCCGGACAGAACCAGATGCTTACCACCCTTAGCGCAATGCTGCGCCGGAATGTGAAAACGGATGCCGCAGTGCAGGCGGCCAGAGCTGTCAACCGGCAGAAAGTCCCTGTATATCAGGCAGACCTGACGATGATACAGAACACGTTCATAGCGGCGCTGCGGGAAGTGAAGAAAGAGATTGGTAACGATTTTACGGCGGCACAAACCTTGACCAAAGGCATCACCCAGCAGATGTTCTCCGAATTGACAAAAGGCCAAGATGTCCAGGCACCGACAATCACGCCGGAAATGATTTCTGCCGCTGTCACCCAGAGCGCGGCAGGGATGGACGGTGTGCAAAAGGAAGCGTTGGACAAGTTTGGTCAGGCGTTGACGGAATTTCTCCAATCCACCTTAGACCACGCCCAGGAGAAGCAGAATGCCGACCCGGAGCAATGAGCAGCTGTGCAGGCTGGCACAGGCAGGGGATACGGCTGCCCGCGATATTCTGCTGGAAAGTAATATGGGCTTCATCCGAAAAATAGCGTTGGAGCAATACCGGAGCATGGGGCTGGATGAAAATGATATTGGAATTGATTTAGATGATTTGGTGCAGGAGGGAAGCATCGGTCTGCTGAACGCGATCCCTTTGTTTGATGCCGGACGCGGCATGAAATTTCTGACTTATGCGGCACCGGCAATCCGCAATGCCATGACAGACTGCATCCGCGCCGCCCTTGCTCAGTTTGAACAACGGATGGTGGATAAGAAAGACGGCTCCGGCTTCCAGAGAGTATATCTGGATGACATTCTGTCCGATGATGAACGGATGCTGCGGATCGAAACCATAGCCGACCCTCACACCCAAACGCCGGAGCAAATCTACATCCAAAAAGAACAGCTGACAGAATTGTATGCGGCGCTGGACAAGCTGACTGCCAGAGAGCAGACCTATCTGCTGTACCGCTATGGTTTTACCGATGGCATCGAGCACCCGCTGATCGGCGCGGCACTCCATTTCCATCTGAGCGAGAGCCGGACAAAGAAGGTAGAGGGCGAGGCGATGGACAGTCTGCGTGGAAAGCTGCCGTGGTGGTTCTGATACGATGGTAAGCTGAGGCTGACGGAGGGCTTTGATATACCTTTGTTCCACAAATGACAAGGCTGGCAGACAGTGCATATCCGCACCGCCTGCCAGCCTTTTTTCTGTCGCTTATGCTGCCCC
>NZ_JAOTNT010000036.1:0-875 GCF_025630755.1 Acutalibacter sp. LFL-21
CGGGGCAGTATTTCCCCCGGTTGGATTTGGGGACAAAGGCCGCCCCACAGACGGCGCACCGTTTCCGGCTCCCCCGGTACAAAAGTGCTGCGGCCAGTTCCCCGTCAAGGGGCAGGACAGCCACACGGAACCAGCGGCACATGAGGGAAAGGGAAATGCTCTGGACGCACACGCAAGGCTCCCCGTCGTCTAACAGCAGGCAGTTCCCCCCGTCGTAGTTACAGCACTCATGCACCAGCCGCCGCGCCCGCCGGTGCTGGCGGTAGTCCATTCTCGGTAACTTATCGCTCATGGCTCTGCTCCTTTCTGCGGTGGGGTTCCTCCCGGCGCAAAATCTGGTCGATATTCCGCTTGACGGTCTGCAACTCCGCATACCGCTGCTTCTGTTCGTGGTAGGTGTTATACAGGCCGGATTTCTTGGAAACAAGCTGCTCGATCTCGGCCTGCAACGCTTTCCGGGCGGGCAGCTTGGTAATGCCATGCGCCTTGAAATACCGGGCGGCGGCTTCGGCTATGATAAAATCGCTCTCATGCGCCTGCCGGTATGCTTCGCGGGCTTTCTCGGATTTCTGCGCTTTCAGCCCGTCGCGGGCGGGCTTGGTCTTGGCATAGGCAAGTACCTGTTGCTGCAACTCCTTTTTCCCTTGTAGCTTCGTTTCCAGTGCTTTCAGTTCGCCGCTGGTCTGGCGCATTTCCTGATAGGCGGTATCAACGGCGGCTTCTAACTGCTCCGGGGAAGTGAAGCCGTATTCCTGATACACATTCAGCGTCGCGGCCATCTGTTTGAGGTTGTGCATGGTCGCCCAGCGTTCATAGCCCCGGCCTTTCCCCTCGGCTTTCTTCTGCTCAATGTCCACAAGCCGCTGCACATTCGG
>NZ_JAOTNT010000037.1:0-802 GCF_025630755.1 Acutalibacter sp. LFL-21
TGCATCCCAAGCTTCGGTGTACGATTTAGCCCCGTTAAATTTTCGGCGCAGGGTCACTCGACCAGTGAGCTATTACGCACTCTTTTAATGAGTGGCTGCTTCTAAGCCAACATCCTGGTTGTCTGTGCAACCCCACATCCTTCTCCACTTAACCGTACTTTGGGACCTTAGCTGTGGGTCTGGGCTGTTTCCCTTTTGACAATGAAACTTATCTCACACTGTCTGACTCCCGTACATCAATTATCCGGCATTCTGAGTTTGATAGGCTTCGGTACCCTCTCGGGCCCTAGGCCATTCAGTGCTTTACCTCCGGTAATCTAATACGAGGCTAGCCCTAAAGCTATTTCGGAGAGAACCAGCTATCTCCGGGTTCGATTGGAATTTCTCCGCTACCCACACCTCATCCGCTACCATTTCAACGGGAGTCGGTTCGGTCCTCCATGGAGTTTTACCTCCACTTCAACCTGGACATGGGTAGGTCACCCGGTTTCGGGTCGAATACAACTGACTTCATACGCCCTATTCAGACTCGCTCTCGCTGCGGCTCCGGACCTGAAGTCCTTAACCTTGCCAGTTACATTCACTCGCCGGACCATTCTACAAAAGGTACCCGATCACCCATTGACGGGCTCTCGGTGCTTGTAAGCACAAGGTTTCAGGTTCTCTTTCACTCCCCTCCCGGGGTGCTTTTCACCTTTCCTTCACAGTACTTTACACTATCGGTCACTGGGTAGTATTTAGGCTTGGAGGGTGGTCCCCCCATATTCCCACCGGGTTCCACGTGTCCGGCGGTACTCTGGAT
>NZ_JAOTNT010000038.1:0-782 GCF_025630755.1 Acutalibacter sp. LFL-21
AGGTGCGGCTGGATCACCTCCTTTCTATGGAGACTCGAAGAAAGCCAAGGTTTTCTTCCAACATCCAAGGTCAGACACGGATCTAACTTTTGAATCGTTGTTTAATTTTGAGGGTCCTTAAAAAAAGGAATCCTCAGGGAATGGATGGGAATGCGCCCACAAGTAAATATGGGGGTGTAGCTCAGCTGGGAGAGCACCTGCTTTGCAAGCAGGGGGTCATCGGTTCGATCCCGTTCATCTCCACCATGGGCAAGGATGGGAGACCACCTTCTCAAACCAAGAAATGGGCTTATAGCTCAGCCGGTTAGAGCGCACGCCTGATAAGCGTGAGGTCGGTGGTTCGAGTCCACTTAAGCCCACCAGCCCGAAAGGGCCGGGCAGAGAAGCGAGAGGAACCGAAGCGAAAGCTTATACGAAGTATAAGCCAACAGCGGAGAGTGACTCGAGTGACGAAGCCCACCAAGAGATTGGACATTGACAAAGCAACGTTTGAAAGGATGCGGCGAGGCCGAGAGTTTTCCGGTTTTGCGAAGCAAAATGACGAACGAAGCGAGTCAAGGAAAATCTCTCCAAGTTGGCGAAGCCAACTTGATGTACCTTGAAAACTGAATAAAGCGAAAGCAGATAGAAATCGAGATTAGTTAAACGAGAACAAGTCAATCTGATTTGTTCGCGAGTAACAACTGCAATTTCTGCAAGTTAACTTATTCAAAGCGATTTGAAGAGGTTAGCTACTCGAGAAGAGAACACATGGTCAAGCTACAAAGAGCGCAAGGGGAATG
>NZ_JAOTNT010000039.1:0-519 GCF_025630755.1 Acutalibacter sp. LFL-21
CTTCAGGTCATGCAGGATTTTGGCGTCAACCTGGTGTGTGTGGAGGATGGCATTGATTCTTCCAAGGACGCGGGCAAATTGATGATCTCTGTCCTGTCTGCCGTGGCGGAGATTGAGCGGGAAAATATTCGTGTCCAAACCATGGAGGGCCGCATCCAAAAAGCAAGAGAGGGCCGCTGGAACGGCGGCTTTGCTCCCTATGGGTATCGGCTGGTGGATGGGAAATTGATTATCAACGAGGAAGAAGCAGAGGCAATCCGCGTCATTTATGACCAATATGTGCATACGGATATTGGCGCAAACGGAATTGCAAAATATCTGGAGAACCATGGTATCCGTAAAATTCCCCGGCAGAATGGGAAGAATCCCCTGTTTGACGCACATTTGATTCGCTTGATTTTGAAAAATCCGGTGTACTGCGGCAAGATTGCCTATGGACGCCGCAAAACGGAAAAAGTGCGCGGCACAAGGAACGAGTATAAGCTGGTTGAGCAGGACAACTACCTGCTGGCAGAAGGA
>NZ_JAOTNT010000040.1:0-503 GCF_025630755.1 Acutalibacter sp. LFL-21
AGTATCCACTTTCATATTGATTTTTTCCTGCATCATGGCAGCAAACTTCGGATTGCTCACCAGCTTTACAATGACTTCTGCCACGGCATCGTCCAGCAGTTCTTCCCGAATCTGCTTTTTGTAATCGCACTTATGCCCACGAATCATAGAGCGGTGCTTGCAACCGTAGTAGTAAAAATCCTTGTACTTGGTGCCGTCCGCTTTGTGCTTGATGCTTTTGTTCCCGTACATTCCGGCTCCGCAGACAGGACACTTTACAATGCCGGAGAGCAAATGTACGTGTTCATCCTTCCCACGGTTGACGTGTTCGTATTTCTTGGCCTGTGCCAGCAGCTTCACCTGCGCCGCCTGCCAGACTTCTTCCGAAACAATAGGCTCATGCAATCCTTCTGCCAGCAGGTAGTTGTCCTGCTCAACCAGCTTATACTCGTTCCTTGTGCCGCGCACTTTTTCCGTTTTGCGGCGTCCATAGGCAATCTTGCCGCAGTACACCGGATTTTTCA